>JAWLEL010000349.1:0-3222 GCA_041686165.1 Lentibacter sp. | reverse complement strand
TCGGGGCTGGCGACATCGAAGCCGCTGACCCCGCTCGCCGCAAGCGTGCCAAGAACCTCGGGCGCAGGGTTGGCCTTTACCGCATAGGTCACCTGCCCGCCAAAGCCCTCCAGGAAACGCTCTGCCTGGGCTCTGAGCTCGCTTGGCGCGAAATACATCATCGGGCGCGCAGGCTGCTCCGCCAGAAGATGTGCCCGGGGATCTGGATATGACTTGTGTTCGAACATTGCTCTGCCTCACCGTTTTCCCCAGTCTGCTTCGGAAAAATGTCGAATCATCGCGGCAGATCAGACATAATCACATTAATTCTGGTCAATTTATCGAGGTCTTAATGCAGATCGACGAAACCGATTCCCGCCTTATCGCCCTGCTCTCCGAAAATGCCCGCGCCCCCGTGAGCACGCTGGCGCGAAAGCTCTCGCTTGCGCGGACGACCGTTCAGGCCCGGATAGAAAGGCTGGAGACAAGCGGGGCCATCGCAGGCTACACGATCCGCAAGGGCGCTCTCTCCCGTCCGCCCCTGCGCGCCACGGTACTGATCTCGATCGAGCCGCGCTCGGGCCCCGCCGTGCTCGCCCGGCTCTCGGCCCTGCCGAACGTGGAGCAGGTGCACACAACGTCAGGCCGCTGGGATCTCATCGCGACGCTCAGCGCTCCTGATACCGAAACACTCGACCGGACCCTCGACGAGATCGGCGCCGCCAAGGGGGTCAAGGGGTCCGAAAGCCTGATTCACCTCAGCACCAAGATCGACCGAAGCTGATGCGCGAAGGCGGCCCTTTTTTCTTGCCACAAATATCCCGGGGGTTTGGGGGCTGGCCCCCAAGGCGAGGCATGCAAGGCGTTTTCGGGCGCGGGGTGGGCCGCGCAGGCACCCGCCAAGAAGCCGCCGTCCAGACAGGGCGGGCGCGCCCGAAAACGCCGCCCGGGCTCCTGCCTGAAAGCCTTATATCTCGTTCAACCGCTCCAGCGCCGCCTTGAGAAGCGCCTCTTCCTCCTCGCGTTCAGCTAGGTTCGCGCGGGTCTCCTCGACAACCTCCTCGGGAGCGCTCTGGGCGAACTGCGGGTTGTTCAAGCGCCCCTTCATCCCGCCGATCTCCTTGGCGAGCTTGCCGAGGCTCTTTTCGAGCCGCGTCTTTTCCTCACCGACATCGATGATATCGGCCAGGGGAAGACCAAACTCCGCCCCCGGGATACTGAGCGTTGCCGTGCCCCTGGGGAAGGCATCTACCTCGTGCAGAGCATCCATCCGTGCCAGCTTCTTGATCAGCGCCTCGTTGCCCGCGTAGGCTGCCTTCGCCTCGGCGCTCATACCCCGCACAACGACAGGAACCTTGAGCCCCGCCGGCACATGCATCTGCGCGCGCACCGAGCGGATTTCCTCGATGAGGCCGATCACCCAGTTCATTTCGGCATCGGCCGTGACATCAACAAGCTCGCTGCCATAAGTCGGCCAGTCCGCATGGGCGAGCAGTTTCTCGCGCTTGCCCAATGTGTCCCAGAGCTCTTCCGTAATGAACGGCATGATCGGGTGTAACAGGATCACGCATTGGTCGATCACCCAGGCCATCACGGCCTGCGTTTCAGCTTTCGTCGCCGCGTCACCGTCCAGCAGAAGCGGCTTGGAAAACTCGACGTACCAGTCACAGACCTTGCCCCAGACAAACGCATAGAGCGCGTTGGCCGCGTCGTTGAAGCGGTAGGCCTCCAGCGCCGCATCGACTGTCTCGCGCACGCGCCCCGTCTCGCCGATGATCCACTTGTTCACGGTCGCGCTCGCCTCGGGCAATGCACCGTCAGAGCCGACAGCGCCATGCATCTCGGCAAAGCGCGCCGCGTTCCAGAGCTTGGTGCCGAAGTTGCGATAGCCGGTGATCTTCTGCTTGGAAAGCTTCAGCACGCCTCCCAGCGCGGCCATCTGCGCATTGGTGAAACGCAGGGCATCCGCGCCGAATTCATCAACGATTTCGAGCGGGTCGATGACGTTCCCGGTCGTCTTCGACATCTTCTTGCCCTTCTCGTCGCGGACGAGCTGGTGCAGGTAGACCGTGTGAAAGGGGATCTCGTCCACGACCGCCTTTTGCATCATGATCATACGCGCGACCCAGAAGAAGAGGATGTCGAAGCCGGTGATCAGCACATCCGTCGGGAAATAGCGCTTCATCTCCTCGGTCTCTTCCGGCCAGCCCAGCGTGCCGATGGGCCAGAGGCCCGAGGAGAACCATGTGTCCAGCACATCCGCATCGCGGAACATCGGGATGACCTGCGGCGCATCGAAGGTGCGGATGGTGCCCTCATCCCGCGTGTCATAATGGCTGAGCGTGTCAGCCAGAACCGCCGCGGCCTCCTGCGCATTCTCGACAATGCGGAAGCTCGTGCCCTCGACGAAGCGCGCCTTGGCCTTTTCAAGCGCCTCTTCCTCGCTCGCGGCGCAGATGGGCAGCCAGTCTTCTTCGCCCGGCAAATACCAGACAGGGATCTGGTGCCCCCACCAGAGCTGGCGAGAGATGCACCAGGGCTCGATGTTCTCGAGCCAGTGGTAATAGGTCTTCTCGCCGCTCTCGGGCATCACCTTGATCTCGCCCGAGCGCACGGCCTCCAACGCAGGCCCGACAACCTTCTCGGCATCGACGAACCACTGGTCGGTCAGCATCGGCTCGATGACTACCTTCGAGCGGTCCCCGAAGGGCTGCATGATCGGCTTCGCCTCGACGAGCGGCACGAGGTTTTCCTCCTCGGCGCGGTCCTCGCCGCCTTCCTCGGGGGCCAGCGGTTTCTTGACGGCCGCCTTGCCCAGCCGCGGGTCCGTCGCCACCGTCATCACGGCAAGCCCCTCGGCGGTGATCTCCTCGACGACACGTTCACGCGCCTCGAAGCGGTCCAGCCCGCGCAGGTGATCGGGCACAAGGTTGATTGCATCGGCCTCCTGAACACTCAGCTCGCGCTTGCCCTCGGCAACCTCCATGGCGATCGCAGCCGCTTCGGCATAAGGCGCGCCATCGGCACGCATCGCGCCGCCAGTGTCCATGAGACGATAAAGCGGGATGCCGCCGCGCTTCGCCACGTCGTAGTCGTTGAAGTCATGCGCGCCCGTGATCTTGACGGCACCCGAGCCGAAGGCCGGGTCGGGGTATTCATCCGTGATGATCGGGATCAGGCGCCGGTGCCCCTTCGGGCCGACAGGGATCTCGCAGAGTTGGCCGACAATGGGCGCATAGCGCG
>JAWLEL010000348.1:0-3236 GCA_041686165.1 Lentibacter sp. | reverse complement strand
TGAACAATCGTATGGTCGCCATCCCGCGGTCTGGCGAGGGGCCGTCCAGCGTCCGCTTCGGGGCTGACTGCCGTCATTGCTTTCGAAGGAACCGACGTCAGCAAAGTCCCACAAAGCTGATAGACGCGCCCGAAACGCCCAGGAAGCTCGGCGAGCTTTGTCAGACTCAGAACACCAAAGCCACCCACCTTTCACGCGCTTCAAAAGAAGCCTTGGTTCAGGGCTTCATCAAGGTCCCTCAGCCGGACACCTGCGACTTCAAGAACTCGAAATGCCGCTCGGCCATGCCGCGGTAGGCGCGCCAGCCGTCAGCGGTGTTCTGCGCGACGGCATCGGGCAGGACCGCAAGCGGCGCGCCCGACGCGCGGGCGAGCATGAGCGTCTGCGCCGCCTTCTCGAAGAAATAGAGATCCTCGAAAGCCTCGGCCACCGTCTGCCCGACCACTGTCACCCCGTGATTGCCCATCACCAGCACGGACTTGTCACCAAGGGACTCCGCAAGGCGCTCGCCCTCTTCCTCGGCGTCGGCGATGCCGCCGAACTCCATGTCATAGGCCGTGCGCCCGTAAAAGCGCGCGGTGTTGTTGTCGATCGGAACCATGGTGGGATCGGCGAGGCAGGACAGCGCCGTGGCATAGGGCGAATGGCAATGCAGGATCACCCGCGCCTCGGGGCGGCGCCGGTGCAGCGTGCCGTGCACGCACCAGGCCGAGGCATCGGGCGCATCGGGGCCCTCCAGCGCCGACTCGTCGCCGCTGTCCAAGAGCAGCAGGTCATCGGGGCGGATCGTCGCGAAGTGCTGCCAGCGGCGGTTAAGCAGGAACTGGCGGCCATCTTCCGAGACGGCCGCGCTGAAATGGTTGCCGACGGACTCGCTCCAGCCCATCTGGTGACAGATGCGAAAGGCGGCGGCGAGATCGTTCCTGAGAGTATCGGCCTCGGAGGCGCGCAGGGGCGCGTTCATGCCTTGAACCTCCCCTCGCTGACGAGCGCGCGATAGGTCGAGCGCATCTCCTCGCGGTCGGTATAGCACCCGCGCAGGTAGCGATCGCCGCTCGTGGCCGAATAGGCGGCGCGGCCATGCACGATCCGGTGATTGTCGAAGACCATGCATTCGCCCGCCTTCATGACGAACTGCATCATGTATTTCTCTTCCTGCAACATCCGGCCGAACCGGCAGAAGGCCGGGTAGTAGTCATCCAGCAGATCCTGCGGCAGATCGAAGATATCGGCCATGTGCTGGCTGATCGTGAGGCCGGAGACTTCGCCATGCCGGTCGAGCTCGATCACCGTCTGGCGCGCGCGCATGTCGTAGCTGTCATGCTCGCAGTAGAACGGGATATCGACCTCCGAGAGCAGCTTGAAACCTTCAGGATCACGCGCGCGAAAGTCATTGGCCACCGCGACACCATCTGCATAGAGGCTGCCCCCGCCCTGAACCGTGTTGGCGCGGCAATGCAGGAACTGGATGCCCGGCGCAGGGGTTTCCGCCGGAACATCCGTGTGCAGCTCCAGCGCCGCCGCCGTGTAGGCGGTGTTCGTCGGGTTGATATGGGTCTTGACGTCGAAGTATTCGCCAAAGAACGTCGGGCGCACCTGCCCGAGGAGCCTTGCCGTTTCCGTCAGCCCGGCATCGCTGTCCGGCATGTCGGTCACGATCGTGAACCCCTCGGTCAGCATCGCCTCGATCCACCTGGTCCGCTCGGCGGGGTCGCTGACCAACTGTGGCTGGCTGAAGCGCGGCACATCGGGGTAGTGATCGCTGTACCAGGCCTGACGCGGCAGGTCCGAGGGATCATGACGATGTTTCGCCGCGCGGAAATCCTCCAACCAGCTGAGCGGGAAGTGCGTGACATGCGCCTCGTTCTGCCAGGTGATCTCAAGCGCGCTCTGCGTGACCTCGGCATGCGCCGCGCGGGGCGGCGTGTCGAGATGGAAGATGTCGAAGCTGCGTTCGCGCGTTTCGGCGTTGAAGGAGGCCGGGCAGTTGTCCCGAAGCCAGTAGTAGTTGAAGTAGTGGTTTTCGCCGTCCGACAGGACGATCTCGAGGCCCTTGTCCTTGAGCACTGGCGCGGCGACGGGGGAAGCGATCACATTCATGGTTTTTCTCGACTGGTCGGGTGGGTTTTCTGGTTTTACGAGATGAGCATTTCACGGGTTTCACCAGCGAAACAGGTGGATTAGAGTAAATTTATGTTAAGCTGGGAGTGAACTTATGGACCGACTGCCCCCGCTCCGCCTGCTGGCCACATTCGAGACGGTGACGCGCCTCGGCTCCATGCGCGAGGCCTCCGCGCGGCTGAACGTGACACTCCCGGCGGTGAGCCAGGCGCTCAAGAGCCTCGAAGAGCATGCCGGCGCGGAGCTTTTTGACCGCAGCACCCGCCCCGCGCGCCTGACGGACGCCGGAGAGATCCTCGCGCGGGCCACGCGCGAAGGGCTCGGGCAGATCGCCTCCGCACTGGAAGACATCCGCGCCATGCACGGGCAGGAGGAGCGGCATGTGACCGTCGCCTGCACGCTGGGCATGGCGACCTACTGGCTGATGCCGCGCTTGCACGATTTCTACGCGGCGAACCCCGAGATCACCGTGAACGTCCAGGCCCCCGCAACGGACATGCCCAATCTCTCACCCGGAATCGACATCGCCGTGCGCTACGGCACGGGCGGCTGGCGCGAGGGCCAAACCCTTAAGCTATTTGATGAAATCATCTGCCCCGTGGGCACTCCTGCCTTGATCGCGCGGCTTCAGGCCGAGGGGGTCGGGCTCGACCGGGCCCATCTCATCCATGTCCGCAGCCCGCACGCGCAGCACTGGGCCGGTTGGGAAGATTACCTCGCCGCGCACGGCATCGAACGCGCGAGGCTCTCCGGGCAGAACCTCAACAATTACGTGCAGGCCACGCAGGCCGCGCAGGAGGGCCGCGGGCTGATGCTGGGCTGGCGCTCGATCACCGAGGGCGTGGTCAGCGAGGGCACACTGGCCAAATGGCCCGATGGCGCTGTCGACTTCGGAACGGCCTATTACGTCACCTCGGCGATGCGCCTGTCAGAGAGCGGTCAGTGCTTCCTTGAATGGCTGACCGGTCAGGCCCGGATGGTCGGGGAGACGGACGCATGACTCCGCTCACGGGCCAGCCAGCGGAGCTGTCGCGCCTATTAATTTTGAAATTAAGCTACGACGCGAGCGCGAGTGAAGTCGGATTGTGCCCCGGCCCGATATTGACCCTGCCCTG
>JAWLEL010000347.1:0-3238 GCA_041686165.1 Lentibacter sp. | reverse complement strand
GAGCTTGCCGAGGCGCTGGCGGCCGGCGAGGGTGATCGCTTCCTGGCTGATGCCTTCCATGAGGCAACCGTCGCCCATGATCACGTAGGTATGGTGATCGACGGCTTTCTTGCCGAAACGGGCGCGCAGGATCTCCTCGGCCATGGCGAAGCCCACGGCATTGGCGATCCCTTGCCCGAGCGGGCCAGTGGTGGTCTCGATGGCATCGGCCATGAAGTTCTCCGGATGCCCCGCCGTACGCGCTCCGAGCTGGCGGAAGTTGCGGATCTCGTCCAGCGTGATCTGCGCATCGCCACACAGGTAGAGCAGCGAGTAGAGCAGCATCGAGCCATGGCCCGCCGACAGGATGAAGCGGTCGCGGTCGGGCCAGCCCGGCTGCGACGCATCGAACTTGAGGTGCCGCTCGAAGAGCACGGTGGCGACATCGGCCATGCCCATGGGCATGCCGGAATGGCCCGAGTTTGCCGTGGCGACGGCATCGAGCGTGAGGGCGCGGATGGCGGCGGCGCGCATCCAGTGTTCGGGGTTGGCTTTGCGCAGGGCAGCGATATCCAAGGTTGTATCCTCTCGGCTGGCAGGTTTTCGCAAGCGTCATAGCAGCCTCGCGGGCCAAGGCAAATGCCAATGCGCCCCGGTAGGGGCAGCTCCTTGCCGCGCGGGCGGAAAATTTGCCGCCGTGGCGGCTTCGGGAGCCATGCGGACTTGCGGTTTCTCTTGATTCTCGGAGGGCTTCTGCGACAATCGGGGCAGAGCAAGAAGATAAGTCAGCAGGACGGATTTACCGAATGAGTGACATTGAAGATCTGGAACGCCGCATTACGGCTGCGCTCGAACGGATCGGCACCGCTGTCGAGGGGCTCGATGCGCCTGGCCCCCAAGGCACACCCGAGGCCGACCCGGAGGAGCTGTCCAGGCTGCGCGAGGCGCTCGAGGAGGAAAAGCTTGTCAGCGCGCAGCTCGAAGAGCGCAACGCCAAGCTGCGCGGGAAATACGAGGATCAGCGCGCAACCCTCGAGCAGGAGCTCGAGGCCCAGCGCATGGCGACGGCGAAGCTCGACATGGAGATGCAGCGGATGCGGGCCGCGAACGAGCAGCTTCGCAGTTCGAACCAGGCGCTGCGGGAGGCCAACGAAAAAGGTGTCGGCGAGCCGCATCTGATCAACAAGGCTATGCTGGCCGAGCTCGAGGGGCTGCGCGCCTCGCGCGAAGTGGACAGGGCCGAAGCGCGGGCCATTGCCGATACGATCGGTCTGGCGCTCAATGGCAAGCTGCCCGAAGTCGAACCCGCGCCTGCCGCGCGGGAGGCCGACGCAGGGGATGTTGCCGAGGAGATGACCAGGACCGAGACCAAGGAGACGCCCGATGCCTGAAGTGACGATCGAGATCGGCTCCCGCCAGTTCGACGTGGCATGCCAGGAGGGAGAGGAACACTACCTGCAGTCCGCCGCCGCGATGCTGAATGCCGAGGCTGATGTGCTCACCAGCCAGATCGGCCGGCTGCCGGAGGCGCGGATGCTGCTCATGGCGGGGCTGATGCTGGCCGACAAGACGGCCGGCGTGGAAGACAAGCTCAAGACCCGCGATGCGCGGATCGCCGAGCTGGAGGCCGAGATCGCGCGGCTCTCGTCAATGCCGGGGCCGGAGCCGGAGCGGATCGAGGTGCCGGTTGTGCCGAGCTCGGTGAGCGACAGCATGGCCGAGCTTGCCGCCCGGGCGGAAGCGCTCGCCTCGCAGCTTGAAGACAGGTTGGGGGAAGACGGGCCAGGGGAAGACGGGCCCAGGGAAGACGGGCAGGAGGCCGAAAGCTCGGGAAGCTGAAGAGCCTGCGCTTTTCGTATTGCCAAACAGCGGGATCGGCGCTTATAGAGGCCTTCGGTCCGGGGCGTAGCGCAGCCTGGTAGCGCACCTGTTTTGGGTACAGGGGGTCGTAAGTTCGAATCTTACCGTCCCGACCATGATCTTCCAATCAATCCACGTGGCAGAGCCCCTTGGCGGGGCCTGTCGGCACGGCTTTGCTGGTTCGGCGTGTTCCGATCCGGATCGGGATGATTCTGTGGGACTCCATATCTTGTGGCATGACACGGGTATCGAACACATCATCTGGTGCTGCGTTGCAGAAAGCGCCGTGATTCTGCGTCACAGGTGCAACGGGTGCCACGGCCGGACATCCGGCGCGCGGGGCAAGGCAATTTTTTTTCGAGCGTTAACCTTTTTCTCCACAGCGGTTGAGAAATTTCGCACACTGCGGGGGATGGACTTTCGAAACTTGCGCTAAATATGCCTAAAACTTCGGGTTTCTCGGATACGCCCGCAGGGGCATTCCGGGATGTGCGCTGCGGCAGGGCTGTGAATGAATCACCGAGTGCAGGGCACGGATACACGCTCTGGATTTCGTCAACAGATTTTTACAGTATTTTAGGAAATCTTTCCGTTGACCTGATAGGGCTGGATACGCCAAGTTGTGCAGGCCGGATAAAGAGCCACAACATATAGGTGCTAAAGTCCGGCTGGGACAGGTTACGGCCTTTTGACATGCAGCGTCCAGTTGGTGGTTTCTCGCGGGCTATAGTCGCATCGCGAGGGCCGGGAGACGTTTCTGACCGGCCATAGGCGTCCCGATGATTTCGAGCAGTTGCGCCGCCTCAAGAGTGGCGCGGGACACACACAAGACAGATAGGGTAAGGGCCGGACAATGAAGATCGAGCGCAAATTCACTCAAGCAGGCAAAGACGCATATGAGAGCGTCGAATTCGTGACCACGAGTTCGGAAATCCGAAACCCCGACGGCACGACGGTGTTCAAGCTCGACAATCTCGAAGTTCCGAAGGCCTGGAGCCAGGTCGCGAGCGACGTGATCGCTCAGAAGTATTTCCGCAAGGCCGGCGTCCCCACGGAGCTGAAAAAGGTCAAGGAGAAGGGCGTTCCCGAATTTCTCTGGCGTTCGGTTCCGGCGAGCGAGAGCACCGGAACGACGGGCGAGACAAGCGCCAAGCATGTCTTCGACCGCCTCGCCGGAGCCTGGGCCTACTGGGGCTGGAAGGGCGGCTACTTCACCACCGAAGAGGACGCGCGCGCCTATTACGACGAGATGCGCCACATGCTGGCCACGCAGCGCGCCGCGCCGAACTCGCCGCAGTGGTTCAACACCGGGCTTCACTGGGCCTATGGCATCGACGGGCCGGGGCAGGGCCACTACTACGTCGACGACCAGTCCGGCGAGCTGACCAGATCCACCAGC
>JAWLEL010000346.1:0-3246 GCA_041686165.1 Lentibacter sp. | reverse complement strand
ATGATCGACCCGGCACTCTCCAAGCTCACGGCGCTCTGCCTCGTGGTCGCCCTCGCCCTGGCCCAGCTTCTGCGCCTGCGCCTGCCGGTCTCGGCCGCGCCCCTGCCCACTTTCCTGACAGGTATCGTCTCGGGCTTTGTCACGGGCCTGGCCTCCATCGGCGGCATGGTCATCGCGCTCTACACGCTCGCCCTGCAAATGCCGCCCCGGACGATGCGCGGCTCGCTGATCCTGATCATCTTCATAGGCGGTTTGCTCACCTTCCTGTGGCAGATCGCCTACGGCATGATCGACACGCTGGTGCTCTCGCGCTACGCCGTCTTCGCGCTGCCGATGCTCGCGGGGGTCTTTCTCGGTCGAGCCTTCTTCACCCCGGCAAACGAGCGCTACTACCGCCCGGTCTCGCTCACGCTTCTGATCGGCCTCGGGCTGGCCGGTCTTGGCCGCCTCGCCCTGTGAGACGCCGCCTGCACGCGTTTCAAAGGCGGCGGCGCGGCGGGGAGGGTGGGCGGGCGTCGTGCCGCCGCCTTACTTGCGCCGCCAGCCATCAAGCCACTTCTGAAAGCGGCTCTTGCCCTCGTCGTAACTGTCCTCGAAGCTCTCCACGGCCGGGTCCACCGTCCGCTCGACGAACTGCCGCCACATCGCCCGCGCCATGAAGAAGCCGACGATCAGGAAGGCGAAGAAGAACAGGTTGAACCACGGGAAGGGGCGATACTCCGGCCCCTCCACGGGGCTGATCGACACGGCGTTGGGATAGATCGACATCCAGCGGATGCGCCAGCCGTAATGCGTGATGACGACCCACTGGTCCTCCTTGCCGATCAGCGCGGCCGCCTCGGCCTCCAGGTCCGAACTGTCGAACTTGAAATAGGGCGGGTAGACGCCCGTGTCCTCGTTGCGATAGACCATCACGCCCTTGCCGCTCCGCAGGAGCCCGAACAGATAGGTCTTCACGCGCTCGGTGTTGATCAGCCGCAGATCGCGCATGTCGCCTTCCTCGGCGCCCATATCGACCTGGTTGTAGAAAAGGCGCTGGATGCCGGAGAGCCGCTCGAGCCGGTCCGAGACCCCGGTGACCCGCGCCACATCGTGATGCGGAAGCGTGTAGTGCAGGTAGAGCCCGGCGATGACGAGCAGCAGGATTCGGATAGAACGTCTCACATTGCGCATCGCGCTCACCTTTTCAATTGATCACGTAAATCAGCACGGAAACAGCTATGATCGGAATGACATAGACAAGCAAGATCAGCTTCGGCCTGATACTCTTGTCATAGGCGCTCATCCCGTCTTCCACATAGCTCTCGCGGTCCGTCTCGGCCCGCCCCTCTGCATCGAGCTCGTCCCACCACTCTTCCAGCTTCTCGCGGCGCACCGAGCGTGAATAGGCCGAGACCGCCCAGTAGATCACGGTCAGGATGACCAGCCCGAAAACGGCGAACCTGACGAATTGCATGATCTACCTCCTTTTCCGCATCACCGGACCCCAGGGCCCGACCCGCGCGACAAGATCCTGCGGAACGCCGCTGTCGCCGTCATCCATCGGCGCATCATGGCCGAAGAGCGCGGCCCGCGCGCCCGCCTTGTCCACAGCATATTCGCGCGCGAGAAAATCGGCCACATATGATTTCTTCGTCTCGCTCCAGTCGGCATAGAGCTTGTAGAACAGCTCCTTGTGACAAATGAAAAGCTGGCGCACATCCTTGGGCGCCAGTTCCGCCAGAAGCATGTTCACAAGGTCACGGTCCTCCGTGTCGGCCGCGCGCAGGCTGTAGAAATACGCAGGATGCGCGGAGCTGATCCGAGGCCATCGGCCCCCGTGCTCCGCCCATGCCGCCAAATCTCCCAGCCCGTGAAATTCCTCGGGAAGCGCCCGCGCATGCGCCCGCGCCAGCGCGCGGATGTCGGCCCGCGTCGCGCCGGTGAGATCCAGCCCCGCGTCCTGCGCCGCGTCCACGACGATGAAATCCATCTTCTGCTTGAGGATCGCCGCCGCGTCGATCCCCCGCGCCTTGACGATCGGCTCGACAAGGCCGTTCAGCTCGAGAAATTTCGCGATCTCGTTGCGCGCCTCCAGGCCGAACACGAAATCGACTGGCAGCTTGCCCAGCGCCTCCGTCTCGCCGCTGGCAATCGCCGCAGGGTGCTCCACACCGCGGAAAAGATAAAGCCCGCCGAAATGCGCCGTCCAGAAATTCTCCTGTGAAAATGCACGGTGTTTGAGCTTCACGGGGTTGCGCGTCACGTCCCCCGTGCTCTTCGCCGTTTCGATCATCTCGGCGATGAGCACGTCGTCGAACCAGGCGTCCTCCTCGGATTTGAACCTGTCGATGAGCCCGGCCAGCTTCGCGCCCTGCTTCACGGTGCCTTCCGTCGTGTCCGCCTCGATCTCGACGGTGCGGATGTCGAAGAGCCGCGCGGGGCTCTCGGCCGCATAGACCGAGTTCAGCATCTCGCCCGCCACCGCGTCGCGCGCCGTCAGCGCGAAAAGCTGGCGCTCGTTGTCCTCGATGAACTGCCTGAGAATATCGCGGGAGGTCGAGAACTTCGCGTTGAGCAAGGGGGCCGTGCGCTGCTCCGTCGTCAGCAGGATGAACTGCCGGTTCACGCCCTCGTGGTTGAGATAAAGATGATCGGCGAGCTCATCGCCCACCTCCGGCGAATAGCCCGAAATGTCGATGTGAAAATCCGTGAGCGCGGTCCGCTTCCCCGCCAGATGCATGAGCGCCCGGTTATACCGCTCGACAAGCGCGGGGCTGTCCACATGGATCAGGTTCCCGAACATCAGGCCGTGTCGGATAAGGCGTTTCATAAGATACCCTCCCCGCCCAGCTTGCTGGGCCGCGCCCCGCTGACCGATAGGCTTTGCGTAGCAAATGCCGAAAGGTGACCTCCCCCAGGAGGGCGCGATGGCGATGTCTTGCGCAGCTTGCACGACAGGAATGCTTTGAAGCGCGCGCGCTGGCCAGACGGGCCAAATGCGCCCTCCAGGTCGGCCGCGGCCCAGCAAGCTTCTCGGTGCAGCTCAACCATCACTCCCCCTCCAGATACCGCCGCTTCGCCTCAGCCGTGCGTTCCATCTCCCGCACCATATCCGCGATCGCCGCTTCATCCGATTTGTCGGTATAGCGGAACTCGCTATCCGCATAGCGGTTGATCTCCTGAAGGACCATCTCCGTGGTGATCGGCACGCGCAGCTCCTCGATCATCGCCTTCTTCTCGTCGTAAGGCTTGAAGAGGAACAGC
>JAWLEL010000345.1:0-3256 GCA_041686165.1 Lentibacter sp. | reverse complement strand
GGGATGCCGGAGATGAGCTTCACGAGGCGGCGCGCGTCCTCCTCGCTGTCATTGACGCCCTTGAGCATGACGTATTCGAAGGTGATCCGCTCGGAGTTCGAGAGCTTGGGATATTCGCGCAGCGCGTCCAGCAACGTCTCGATATTCCACCGCTTGTTGATCGGCACCAGCTTGTTGCGCACCTCGTCGGTCGTGGCATGGAAGCTCACGGCAAGAAGGCAGCCGATCTCTTCGGCGGTCTTGGCGATTTCCGGAACAACCCCCGAGGTCGAAAGCGTGATCCGGCGGCGCGACAGGGCAATTCCCTCCCCGTCCATGGCAATCTTCATCGCGTCACGCACGTTCTCGAAATTGTAGAGCGGCTCACCCATGCCCATCAGAACGATATTGCTCAGAAGGCGGGGCCCGTTCTCTCCCGTGCCTGTGCCCGGCTCGGGCCATTCGCCCAGATCGTCGCGCGCGACCATGACCTGCCCGATGATCTCGCCCGCTGTCAGATTGCGCACCAGCTTCTGCGTGCCCGTGTGGCAGAAAGAGCATGTGAGGGTGCATCCGACCTGGCTCGAGATGCAGAGGGTCCCACGGCTTTCCTCGGGGATATAGACGATCTCGACTTCATGACCGCCCGCGATGCGCACGAGATACTTGCGCGTGCCGTCATCGCTGAGTTGTTTCGAGACGACCTCGGGGAGCGCGATGATGAACGCCTCGTCTAGCTGCGCGCGATAGGCCTTGGAAAGGTTGGTCATGGCGTCGAAGTCGCGCACACCCCATTGATAGACCCATTGCCAGATCTGCCCGACGCGCATCTTGAGCTGCTTCTCGGGCGTGCCGATGGAGGCCAGTGCCTCCTTCAATCCGTCACGCGTCAATCCCACGATATTGCGCTTGCCCTCCTCGGGCAGCTTGCGGGGGATGGTGTGAACGTCCTGGGTGATGGGGGCCGAGTGTTCGGTCATGGTCCTGCCTTTCGCGCGATCTGGGCTTCATATAGGATTCCCGCGCAGATGCAAAACCCGTTTGGGCATTTCGGCGCTCAGCTCGTGTCACTTCCCGCCACAGCCGAACATTCCCGGCGCGACCTCGAAGACCTCCGGCGAGCTCGTCAGCAGTTCGACCACCGCGAGAACGGCCTGCTCCGTCGTCGAGAGCACGTCGACCAGTGGCGGATCCGGCATATAGCCACTGGCCCGGCCCGCCTGCCCGCCCGGGCCAGCAAGGCAGTGAGCACGAGTGCCAGCGGCATCAGGCCGGTGATGCGCGGCGCGGTTATCATCTCATTCAAACGCGCTTGCATCGAGCCTTTCGGTTTTCCGAGCGTGTCCAAAATCTTTCGAACGGGGCTTTCGCCGCAAAGGGCGCCCGCCGGCAACCCTGTGAGAAGCGCCGCCTTTGCATTTTAGTGCACAATGGTATACATTTTCCCTGCCCGCCCTCTTGATTGCACAGGGGCAATCAGGCACAAGCGGGCCAGGATTTCACCGCAACCCATCTTTCGGAGGCCCCCATGCCCATCACCGTCGGACAGGACAGCGCCAAAACCCGCAAAACGCTTGAAGCGGGCGGGCAGTCTGTTGATTACTATTCCATTCCCGAAGCTCAGGCGCAGGGCCTTGGCGATTTCACCCGCCTGCCGGCCGCGCTCAAGGTCGTGCTCGAGAACATGCTGCGCTTCGAGGACGGCAAGACCGTCACGGTCGATGACATCAAGGCCTTCGCCGAATGGGCCGAGAAAGGCGGCAAGAACCCCCGCGAGATCGCCTATCGCCCTGCCCGCGTGCTGATGCAGGACTTCACCGGCGTTCCGGCCGTGGTCGATCTTGCCGCGATGCGCGACGGGATCAAGGCGCTTGGCGGTGATGCGCAGAAGATCAACCCGCTCAACCCCGTTGATCTGGTGATCGACCACTCTGTCATGATCGACGAGTTCGGCAACCCGCGCGCCTTCCAGATGAACGTGGACCGCGAATATGAACGCAACATGGAACGCTACCAGTTCCTCAAATGGGGCCAGGGTGCGTTCAACAATTTCCGCGTGGTCCCGCCGGGCACGGGCATCTGCCACCAGGTGAACCTCGAATATCTCGCCCAGACCGTCTGGACCGACGAGGATCAGAACGGCCGCGAAGTCGCCTACCCCGACACGCTCGTCGGCACGGACAGCCACACCACAATGATCAACGGTGTCGCCGTTCTCGGCTGGGGCGTCGGCGGGATCGAGGCGGAGGCCGCCATGCTCGGCCAGCCTCTGTCGATGCTCATTCCCGAAGTCGTCGGCTTCAAGCTCACCGGCGAGATGAGCGAAGGCACCACCGGCACGGACCTCGTGCTCAAGGTCGTCGAGATGCTCCGCGAGAAAGGCGTTGTCGGCAAGTTCGTGGAGTTCTACGGCCCCGGCCTCGACACGCTCCCTCTGGCCGACCGCGCGACCATCGCCAACATGGCGCCCGAATACGGTGCCACCTGCGGCTTCTTCCCGATCGACGGTGAAACCCTGCGCTACCTCGAGAATACGGGCCGCGACAAGGACCGTATCGCGCTGGTCGAAGCCTATGCAAAGGAAAACGGCTTCTGGCGCGACGCCGATTACGACCCTGTCTACACGGACACCCTCGAACTCGACATGAGCACGATCGTTCCGGCCATCTCCGGCCCCAAGCGCCCGCAGGACTACATCTCGCTCGACCAGGCCGCCAAGGCCTTCGGCGACTACATCAGCGGCGAACGGTGCGACTGGTCGGCTGACGACGAGGACAAGGCCGAATGGTCCGACGAGGGCGGTGCCATCGCGCCCCGCGACATTCCGGGCGATATCGGCAAGCACAAGCGCTCCAAGGTGAAAGGCGAGGACTACACGATCCACGACGGCACCATCGTGATCGCCTCGATCACCTCCTGCACCAACACCTCGAACCCCTATGTCATGATCGGCGCCGGCCTCGTGGCCCGCAAGGCACGCGAGCTGGGCCTCGACAGCAAGCCCTGGGTCAAGACATCGCTCGCCCCGGGCAGCCAGGTCGTCTCGCATTACCTCGAGGCCGCCGGTCTCCAGGAGGACCTGGACGCCATCGGCTTCAACCTTGTCGGCTATGGCTGCACGACCTGCATCGGCAATTCGGGCCCGATCCAGAAGGAGCTGTCCGAGGCCGTCAACGAGAATGACATCATCGCGACCTCCGTTCTCTCGGGAAACCGCAACTTCGAGGGCCGTATCAGTCCCGACGTGCGCGCCAACTACCTCGCCTCGCCGCCCCTC
>JAWLEL010000344.1:0-3261 GCA_041686165.1 Lentibacter sp. | reverse complement strand
TGCGCCCCGTGCGGCTCCAGCTCGAACTGCTCAAACCCCAGATGATGCTCGACGAGCGCGGCATCGAGAGCACCATCGTGCTCTTCGGCGGCGCGCGCATCCCCGAGCCCGCGAAGAAAGAGACGGCACGCACCGAAACGCTCGCCAACCTGTCGGACTACTACGACGAAGCCCGCGAGTTCTCGCGGCTGATGACCGAGAAATCGCTGCAGAGCTATGGCCGCGAAAACGTGATCGTGACAGGCGGCGGCCCGGGCGTGATGGAAGCGGGGAACCGCGGCGCGCTGGATGCGGGCGGCGCCTCGATCGGGCTCAACATCGTCCTGCCCCATGAACAGGCGCCCAACGAATATGTCACGCCCGACCTTTGCTTCAATTTTCACTACTTCGCCATCCGCAAGATGCATTTCCTGATGCGCGCCAGCGCGATCTGCGTCTTTCCGGGCGGGTTCGGCACGCTCGATGAGCTGTTCGAATCGCTTACGCTGATCCAGACCGGCCGGATGAAGCGCGTGCCCTTCCTGCTCTTCGGCAAGGAGTTCTGGAGCCGGATCATCAACTGGGAGGCCCTCTCAGAGGCAGGCACGATCTCGGCGGAAGACCTCGATCTTTTCCGCTTTGTCGATACCGCCGCCGAGGCGGCCGAGCTGATCGAGAACTGGGCGCCGGCCCCGGCCCGCGACGACATCCCGGGCCGGCCCAGCCCCGATCACTGAGCTCAGGCTGCCAAGAGCATCGCCCGCGTCCGGCCGATCATCAGCGCCGCCTCCGCCGCCTCGCGGCCCTTCTGCACGAAGTGGCGCGCGTAGATCGCCACATGATGCTCCGTCTCCTGGAACTGGTGCGGCGTGAGCGAGACGCTGAGCACGGGCACGCCCGTATCCAGCCCAGCCCGCATCAGCCCGTCCACCACGGCCTGAGCCACGAAGTCGTGGCGGTAAATGCCGCCATCCACCACGAGCGCCGCCGCCGCAACGGCACCGTAACGCCCGCTTGCGGCGAGGTCGCGCGCCAGCAGCGGCATCTCGAAGGCCCCCGGCACATCGAAGACATCGACCTTGTCGCGCGGGATCAGCTCGCAGAATCCCTCGAGCGCGCGGGTCACGATCTCGCCGTGCCAGTTCGCCTTGATGAAGGCGTAGCGCGCGTCGTCTTGAGCATGTGTCATATCGGTCTCCTTTCATCCACAACACCTGCCCAGAGCATGCGGGACGAAAGGCCGCGCGCAGCCCGAAGCCGCGCGGAAAACCCCTCGTTCTCTCCCATCCGGACTGTAACCGTCGGCCCAGGAGTCTCACCTGGTCTGCTTGACCCAAGCGGCTTACAGGGAAGCCGCGAGGCGCTCGCGGGCTTGCTCTCGCAAGAGCTTACCGCCGGTGGGGAATTTCACCCCGCCCTGAGAACAGCTTGAGGATGCCAGAAACCGCTCCGCGCGCAAGCGCTTATTGAAACGCCGACCCGGGCCGCATCTCGCCGGTGACCAGCCCGGCGAAGTTGGTGATCGGGCCATGCAGGCGCTTCTCGGCGGCAGGGTGCTCGGGATCGAGCAGGCCGAGCCGCACGAGGATCGCGGCGATGGCGCATTCCGCACCGCGCGTGCCGCCGTCGAGCACCTTGAGCGCCACGCCAAGTCTCTTTTCGGGAATGATCGCGATGAAGAAAGCCTCGGCGCCGGTCTTGAGCGCGACACGGCCTTCCATGGCGCGCATCAGCTCGGTACAGGCGCGCCCCTCGCCGGCAACCAGCTCGGGATGCGCCATCATCGCCTCGCGCAGCCGCCTTGCCGCCCGTTGCCGCGCATCGCCGCTCTCCTCGGCGGCGGCGAAAAACGCCATCGCCCGCGCGATGCCATGCAGGCTCCCCGCGAAGTTCGGCGCCGAGCAGCCGTCGATACCGAAGCCTGCGGTGGTCTCGCCTGTCACCGTCTCGAAAGCATCCTTGCAGGCAAGCTGGACAGGATGCGCAGGGTCCACGTAAACGGGGTCCTTGTCGGCCCCGATATGGCGCGAGAGCGTGAGGAAGCCGCAATGCTTGCCCGAGCAATTGTTGTGATAGCGGCAGGCCGTCCCGTCGGCCTTGTGCATCGCGATCAGCTCCGCCTGGCCGCGCGGGTCCTGCGGGCCGCAGTTGAGATCATCGTCGCCAAGGCCCAGATCTGCCAACCAGCTCTTCACGCGGCTGGTGTGGATCTCGGCGCCCTCATGCGAGGCGCAGGCCAGGGCAAGCTGTTCGGTGCTCAGCCCGAAAGCATCCGCCGCGCCGCTCTCGACCAGCGGCAGCGCCTGCAACATCTTCGACGACGAGCGCGGCAAGACGATCGCCCCCGGATCGCCCCAGGCCTCGACGATCTCGCCATCGGCCCCGCAGATCACCGCGTGGCCGAAATGCCGGCTCTCCATGAACGGCCCCCGCCAGACCTGTGCCAGTTCAACAGCTTCGCCCATTGTCACCTCCCGAAAACTTGTGCAACTTTCCGCCAATTTCCCTTTCGCATATGGCAGTTTTCAGGGTAATGTAGCAATGTCGAGTAGAAATCGGCCCGAACCAACAAAAACAGGCAAAAGCCGCGGGCCAACGATAAATTGAGGCTAAGGACAGCTGGAGGCTGGACACATGGTATCACGAATTGCGCGAACTTTGGCTTGCGCGGCCTTCGTTGTGGCGAGCGCGCTTCCCGCGGTCGCTCAAGAAACGAGCGACAACCAGGTCGCCACGAAGACGGCATGGGCGGTGTTCGAAGACACCAACCCGAAGGAATGCTGGGCCGTTTCCTCGCCCAAGGAAACGGTCAACACCCGCGATGACCGCGTCGTGGCCGTGCGCCGCGGAGACATCCTCCTCATGGCGTTCTACCGGCCCGAGGCAGATGTCGCCGGCCAGCTCGCCTTCACGGGAGGCTATCCTTTCGCCGACGGCTCCACGGTCAATCTCGACATCGACGGCGACTCCCATGAGCTTTTCACAGATGGTGAATGGGCCTGGGCGGCCTCCCCCTCCGATGATGCCAAGATCATGACCGCGCTCAAGCGGGGAACGGACGCTGTTCTCACGGCGCGCTCCTCACGCGGGACCACGACGAAAGATACCTTCTCGCTGCTGGGCTTCACCGCTGCCGTTGAAGACGCGGAAAAGCGCTGCGAGTAAACGCAAGCGGGATTTCTCAAGGAAAGAGGGTCATGGCGCCCTGATGAGGATGGCGCGGAAGTCGTTCACATTGGTGCCTGTCGGCCCCGGTGCAAAGAGCGCGTCCACCGCCTCGAA
>JAWLEL010000343.1:0-3262 GCA_041686165.1 Lentibacter sp. | reverse complement strand
TTCCGATGGCAGCCCGGTGACCGTCGAGGATGTGATCTGGTCCTACGAGACGCTCGGGGCCGAGGGCCACCCGCGCTATCGCGGCTTCATGTCCAGCGTCGAGGGCATCGACCAGACCGGCCCGCGCTCCGTCAGGATCACCTTCAACACCGCCAATCGCGAGCTGGCGCTGATCGCGGGGCTGCGGCCGATCCTGAAGAAAGCCCAGTGGGAAGGCCACGCCTTTGACGAGTCCGGCTTCGATATCGCCCCCATCGGCACGGCGGCCTATGTGATCGACAGCTACGAACCGAACCGCACCCTCACCCTCAAGCGCAATCCGGACTACTGGGCCAAGGATCTGCCGCTGCGGCGCGGAACGGCGAATTTCGACGAGATTCGCATCGAGATCTTCGCCGATGGCACGGTGCTGAATGAGGCCTTCAAGTCCGGCGTTCTGAATGTCATCCGCGAGACCAACGCCGCCAAGTGGCAAAAGACCTATGACTTCCCGGCGGTCCAGCGCGGCGATGTCATCAAATCCGAGATCCCCGACGGCAAGCCCTCGGGCATCACCGGCTTCGTGATGAACCTGCGCAACCCGCTCTTTGAAGACTGGCGCGTGCGCGAGGCGCTCATTCTCGCCTTCAACTTCGAGTTCATGAACGAGGTCATCACGGGAGAGAGCCAGAGCCGGATCACCTCCTATTTCTCGGGCACCGAACTCGGCATGCGCGAGGGCCCCGCGACGGGCCGTGTCCGCGCGCTGCTGGAGCCCTTCGCCGAGAGCCTGCCGCCCGGCGCGCTCGAAGGCTACGCCCTGCCCGTCTCCGACGCCACCAAGCGCAACCGGGGCAATCTGCGCCGCGCGCTCAGGCTGCTCAAGCAGGCTGGCTGGAGCACCGAAAGCGGCGTTCTGCGCAATGCGCAAGGCGAGCCCTTCGAGTTCACCATCCTGCTGGCGCAGGGGGCCTCCGAGCTTCAGGCCTTCGCCGATATCTACATTCAGGCGCTGGAGCGAATCGGCATGAAGGCGCGCGTGCAGACCGTGGACAGCGCGCAGTATTTCTCCCGCCAGAACGAGTATGACTTCGACATGACCGATATCCGCCGGGGCTTTTCGCTTTCGCCCGGCAACGAGCAGCGCCTCTACTGGGGCAGCGAGGGCGTGGACACGCCCGGCTCGCGCAACCTCATGGGCATGAATTCTCCCGCGGCCGAGGCCATGATCGACACCATGGTCGAAACCGACGACCGCGATGAATTCGTCTCGGCCGTGCGCGCGCTCGACCGCGTGCTGACGGCGGGGCGCTATGTCATCCCGACCTATGCCTATGGCGTCAGCCGCATCGCGCACCGCAAGGAGCTGAAATATCCCGAGGAAATCCCGGTGAACGGCGATGGCTACTGGTTCATGCCGGATGTCTGGTGGTTCGAGGAATAGGCGGGCACAGCCGCGCAGCTACACCAGCGAGGTCACCCAGAGCACCGTCGCATCGTCGGCGCTGGTCGAGACGAGATTGTGCCCCATCGAGGCATCGTAATAGGCGCTGTCGCCGCGGCGCATCTCGATGGGTTCGTAGAACTCGGTATAGAGCGTGACGACGCCTGTCAGCACGTAGAGGAATTCCTCGCCGTCATGGCGCACCCAGCCGTCGAATTCCTCCATGGCGCGCGCGCGGATGCGGGCCCTGTAGGGCAGCATCTTCTTCTTGGTCAGGCTCTCGGCCATCAACGTGTGCTCGTAGGTCGCCGTGACATGCGCCGCGCCCTCGCCCTCGCGCGTCAGGCTCATGCGCCCGTTGACCTGCTCTTTCTCGGGTGGTGTGAAAAGCTGCGGCACGCTGATCTGCAGCCCCGAGGCCAGCTTCTTGAGCGCCTCGTAGGTGGGCGACATCTGGCCATTCTCGATCTTGGAGAGCGTCGAGCGGGCCAGCCCCGCCTGCTTGCTCGCCTGTTCCAGCGTCAGCCCCAGCTCGCGGCGCAGCTCGCGGACCCGCTGGCCGAGGTCGAGCTCGACCGCCACGAGCGGCTCACCGTTCTCCTTGGCGATGCGGATCAGCGATTTGGGGTCTGCCTGGTCGGTCATGTTGCGTCTCATAAGCTGCGCCCGCCGCTCTTGCAACTGCGCGGCGCCCGCCTTAGCACTCCGACATGACCGATTTTGCCCTCTCCGAGATCAACAGGGGCCCTTTCGCCCCCTGCCCCGCACCCTTCAACATGGCCGCCCATGTGCTGGCCCGTGCAGGCGCGCAACCCGACAAGATCGCCCTGTCGGTGATGCAGCTCTCCGGCTCGTCGCGCTGGAGCTATGCCAGGCTCGAGGCGGCCGTGCGCGGCACGGGGACGGGGCTCTTGCAACTCGGTCTCGAACCAGGTGACACCCTGCTGCTACGCCTCGGCAACACGGTGGATTTTCCCATCGCCTATCTCGGCGCCATCGCCGTGGGGATCGTTCCGGTGCCCACGTCTTCGCAGCTCACCCTGCCCGAAGTGGAGGCCATGATCGAGACGTTGCAGCCCGCCGCGGTGGCCGTGGATGCAGGGCTCGCCTGCCCCGGAAGCAGCGATTTCATGCGGATTGACGCACCCGCACTGGCCAACATGCGAGAGCTGCCGCCCGCGGACTATGCCATGGGCGATCCGGGACGGCTGGCCTACATCGTCTATACCTCCGGCACATCTGGCCGCCCCCGCGCCGTCATGCATGCCCACCGCGCGATCTGGGCGCGGCAGATGATGATGACGGGGTGGTATGACCTGCGGACAAGCGACCGGCTCTGTCATGCCGGCGCGTTCAACTGGACCTATACCCTCGGCACAGGCCTCATGGACCCCTGGACCATGGGAGCCACCGCGCTGATCCCCGAGGCTGGTATCGCGCCGGAGCGCCTCCCGCTGCTGATGAAGCGCTTCGATGCGACGATCTTCGCCGCCGCACCCGGGGTCTACCGCAAGGTCCTCAAGCAGGGTTCACAGCTCTCCCTGCCCAAGCTGCGTCACGGACTCTCGGCTGGCGAGAAACTTGGCGAGACAGTCCGAAAGGACTGGCGCGCGGCCACCGGGACAGAGCTCTACGAAGCCTACGGCATGTCCGAATGCTCGACTTTCATCTCTTCCTGCCCCGCCTCACCCGCCCTTGCAGGCGCGCTCGGCACCCCCCAGCATGGCCGCCACATCGCGCTTCTGGGCGCGGATGGCGCGCCCGTCCCTCTCGGCGAGATCGGCGAAATCTCCGTGCACGAGAGCGACCCGGGCCTGATGCTCGGCTATCTCGGCGCAG
>JAWLEL010000342.1:0-3289 GCA_041686165.1 Lentibacter sp. | reverse complement strand
TCGCCGGCTCTCGGTGGAAGCCGTCAAGGAGGGCAAGGCAGCGCTTCACCTCATCCCCAGCGGAAAGCGGGCGTGACCTGATGGCCTGCACGGGAAGCACCAGTTAACATCTTCCCCGTCCTGAACGCCGAGATTTCCACATGGAGAAAATTCTGATGACTGATACATCTGACTCTGTCTGGCCATCGCCCGATGCGCGGGAGGAGGCGCGCCGACAAGCACAAGAACTACACGACCGAGCTCGTGAAGGCGGCCTGCGATTCCAGGCCTACCTTCCACCGGAGATCGCGCTTTGGCTGCTCGATCACGTCGAGAATGGCACATTCCATGATCCATCCGAAGCAGCATTCGTTCTGTTCAAGGAAGCAAAGGAGTTGGAGCCGCACGCAGATCTACGCGGCGAACTTCTGAAGCGAATGATTTTGCGGGCCGCCGACGATCCCCGACCGGCCATACCTGCCGAAGAGGTTATGGCCCGCATCGAGGCCATCCGAACGTTGCCGAGACCGGAGCCGGCCGTGTGGAAAGGACCGAATTGCAGCTAACGACCAAGCAAGGCTTCATGTCGTAGAGGCAGCCCATCTGGTCAAACGGTTGTTTATTGGCGGTATATGACACTCCCCTGGCTAAAGCCTCGAGGTTTCTTCCCAGTGCCTGAGCGTGTCCGGAACATGGAGCTTGCGCTCCCCACGGGTGGATTGCGCCTTTGCGCCACCCCCTGATGGTGAACCGTCCGGCAGGTAGGCGCCGATGAACGCAATCGACGAGTTCGAGGCCTTCGCGCGGATGATGGAGGTCGACGGCCAGACGCCCGAGACGATCGCGAAGACATTCGGCACGACCGTCGCCGCTGTCAAAGGGCGGTTGCGCTATGGCCTTAGCCCGACTGGGGAGGAGGCCCCGGACGCCGGCGAAATCACCTACCCGGCCTCACTGGCTGAGGACCTCAAGACCGAGCGGGCCATGGCGCTCGGGGCCGCGATGGCGCTGCATCCGGAAGCCACGCTCGATCTGACGCTCTTCAAGCTGGTCAGTGACGTTCTGGCCAGCGGCATGAGTGTCACGCAGGCGATCAAGGTCGAGGCCCGCAAGGAATGGCTCTTCTACACCGACGGCCGCGTCAAAACCTACGCGGATGAGAAAGCTGCAGATTGCCCGGCTCTGCACTTTCGAGGGCGACACGCGCAAAACCGAACTGGTCAAGGCATGCAAGGTCGGCTCCACCTGGTACGCGGCGGCAAAGGTTACAAGTGTCGATGGCTCGCCGGTCGAGGACGCAACCTATGTCACGGATGCGTGCGGCTCGGTCACTTTCGGGGCTGTCTTCCTCACCCGATACGATGACGGCTGCTGGGGCTACAAGGGCATGGAGGAAAGCGCTGGCCCGAACGAGTCTCGTGCTCCCCTTGGGCTGATCGAGCTTCTCTCCAACCTGAAAGACGAAGGCAGCTACGCCCATGCCTGGCGTCAGCGCTGCCGGGATTGGGCTGCGATCCCGGACTACGAGGAGGGTGACAAGATCAGGCTCGCCACCCCTGTGACGCTCACCGATGGCAGCACCTGCCAGATCGTCACCGCAACCCACTATAGGCGTGGGCGGCAAAAACGCCGCTGCTACCGCATCAAGGAAACCGGCGGCCTCGTGCGCCTGTCGAAAGCTTCGCTTGCGAGCTCGGAGCTGCTCGGCTCCGCGAAGGGTGCGGCCAGCCCAGTGCTGGCGGAGTATCTCGCGGGGCGAGATTAGGTCCTGCGCCGGACGGTTCATCGACCTGCCCGGCGACAGCAGATCCTGCGACTTATATTGACAAGGCAATGCAAGTGCATTACCTATCGCGGGCAGCAAAGACCCTTTTCCCTTCAGGAGACTGCCATGACAGCGCTCGCACAAGATGTATCGAAGCTCACGGATCGATATCAGACGACCGTGCCGGCGGGTGTGCGCAAACAGCTCAAGCTGGGCAAGGGCGACCAGATTCGTTACTGCACCGAGCCGAGTGGCAGGGTCTATATCGAGCCCGTGCGCGCCGAAGAGGAAGATCCCGTGCTCGGAGCTTTTCTCGATTTTGTCGAGGCCGATATCAAGGCGCATCCGGACCGCATTCGGGCGTTCGATGGGGCTTTGCATGACCGTCTTGCAGCACTGGTCGGAGACGTTGACGTCGATCTCGAGGTACCGCTATCGCTCGAAGATGAATGACCGGCGATAGTGTCTCCGCCCAAGCGCCACTTGTCGTGAATGGATGGTCGATTTATGCACATCCACTCTTTCTGAACCAGCTCGAAGGGCTGATCGAGGAGGTCGAGGCGCGTAAGGCACGCGATCCCAAGACTTGGCGCAAGAAAAATTGCACGAAACGGCTGGCCGCCATCTTGAAGCTGATGACCGAGGCCATACCGGCGGACCCGGGTGCCGCAGCCTTCCGGCAAGGCGGCACACTAGGCGATCATCGCAAGCACTGGTTCCGGGCGAAATTCTTCCAGCAGTATCGGTTGTTCTACCGGTTCAACAGTGATGCGAAGGTCATCGTGTTGGCATGGGTGAACGACGACAAGACCCTGCGCGCCTACGGCAGCAAGACGGATGCCTATGCGACGTTCAAAGGAATGCTGGAGGATGGCAATCCACCCGACAATTTCGACGCGCTCTTGAAAGAAGCTGCGGCGGCGGACAAGCGGTTCGAAACTTCCTGAAGCTGCGCCAGATCGGTAAGTGGCCAGCTTGCTGTGACAGCTTGCTGTGACCCTATGGCATTATCGTTTACGACGCCACGCTGGAAGATGTAGCATCGGCTGATAATACGGTTGGAGAAAGAACAATGGACGAAACGGAAAAGGATGGGCAGCACCTCGGTCAAGAGGAGCAATGCGCGCCTGACCTGACGGGGCACCGTTTCCCAATTGCTGTGCGCGTTGCAGACATGCCCGACGACCTCGGCAAGCTACTGGAAATGGGTCTCGAGGAGCATTTCCGTGGCCGCTGATGCGAATTCGTATGACGCGTGGTTTCGCATGAAGGTAAAGGCCGCGCTTGAGGCTGCACGCGCCGGAACTTCACAGGTTCAGGTAATGCAGGCCGCGCAGGCTTTGATTGATGCGAAGCGCCAGACCGATCGGCCAGACTCAGAAGATCAACTGATACCGTGTGCCGCGACCGGCACCGAGGCGCTGAATGAGCCCTGCACCGAGCAGGGAGCGCAGGGCATTCTGGACTGTTCGGCGCACCAAGCCCGTCTCTTCCATGATCTCCGCAGGCGTTAGCCGCTGTTCAGGTGAAGAGCGGAAGCAGGCC
>JAWLEL010000341.1:0-3295 GCA_041686165.1 Lentibacter sp. | reverse complement strand
CACGCGGCCGCCACCCCGCCCCTTGCGCGGCGCCTCCAGAACGATCCCTTGCGACCGCGCGAAAGTTCGGAAAACCTCGCCGGCATAGATCTCGGGCTGGCGCACCGGCAGCCAGCGCGCACCTCCGCCGCCAAGCGCGCCGGAGGCCACGGTCCAACGGTCCTGACCATCCCTCTCGGCATATGTATAGACCGGCGTCTGGCGCGAGGCGATCTGCATTTTGGCAAAGCCGACCTCAGGGCGATACTTGACAGAGCGCGCATCCATCGCCACGCGCCACTTCCCGCCCTGCTGCTTCCATTGGAAATGCACGCGATTGAAGTTGAGATTGAGCCCCGAGATCGCCGGATTATAGCTCACATGATCGGGCTGCGCGCGATCGATCTGGCGCACGAAAGGCAGCGCAGTGCCATCGACGATGAACCTCCCCTGCACCTCGCGGACACCAGCTGCCTTGAGCTGCCCTGCCAGCTTCGCCAGCCTGTCGGTATCGAGCGTCGGGTCACCGCCGCCCTTGAGGATGAGATCTCCCCGGAGCACGCCGCCGCTGATCTGGCCTGCGGCGACGAGCTCGGTCTTGAAACGGTGCTCCGCGCCCAAGGTCGTGAGCGCGTAAAGGGCTGTTACGGCCTTGGTCGTGCTCGCAGGCGGCAATCCCCGCCTGTCTCCGCCGCTTTCCAGGATCAGCCTCGTCTTGGCATCTGCCACCGCGTAGGAAACATCCCCGCCCAGCTCGGCGGAGCGGATGAGCGCCTCCGCGCTGGCCACTTTCGGCACGGCCGCGCCTTCGACGCGCATCACCGGCCTGAGCGAGCGTTTGGGCGGCGAGGCCAGGGCCGTGCTCGCCAGCGCGGACAGCGTCGACACCAGGAAAGCCCGCTTGGAAATACGTCTCGTCATCCCCGGATGTTGCCCCGTGCCACGCACGATCTCAAGCACAGAAAGCGCCTACCAATCGCCGCTCGCGCGAATTTGTGACGAGGACACGCGCCGCATCGGCACATTGACGAAACACCATGCCGGCGCCGCCGCGCGGCCCAGAAGATGGCTCGCTCGCGCCGGGATCTGGAAGCCCCGGTAGATATCGGCAGCCTTCGCGCCCCGCGCTGCCACGCGCTGCCCCGGCCGGGCCAGCACGCCGACGGGCACGCTCTCCATGATCCAGTGCCAATCCTGCCACTGGTCCAGTTGCACCAGGTTGTCCGCGCCCATCAGCCAGACAAACCGCGCGGCTGGAAAGCTGCGCATCAAGGCGCGCAGCGTCTCGGCGGTATAAAGCGTTCCGGCCCGCGCCTCGAAATCGCTGATCCGCACACGCGGATGCGCCATGACCTCCCGTGCCTTCGCCAGACGCTCCTCCAGCGGTGCGGGGCCGTGCTCCTTCAAGGGGTTGCCGGGGCTGACCAGCCACCAGACCTCGTCCAGCCCGAACCGCTTCAGCGCCTCGCGCGTGATATGCGCATGCCCCTCGTGGGCCGGATCGAACGACCCGCCCAACAGCCCGATCACGCGGCCCTTCGGCACATATGGCAAGGCTTGCATCATTGCCGCTTCCTTGCCCCTGTCACCGCTTTTGTCAACGCGGCTCTTTCTTCTTGCCGAAAATATCCCCGCCGGAGGCTCCCACGGACAGACTGGGCGCTGCGTTTGTGCGTTGCTCCCCGGCCCGCAAGAGTCTATCACACCCGCCAGCGAATTTACCCAGAGCGAGGTCTTTCATGGCACAGCAATATGTCTATCACATGCAGGGTGTCTCCAAGACATACCCGGGCGGCAAGAAATGCTTCGAGAACATTCACCTGAGCTTCCTGCCGGGCGTGAAGATCGGCGTGGTCGGCCCCAATGGCGCAGGTAAATCGACCCTGATGAAGATCATGGCCGGTCTGGATACGGAGTTCAACGGCGAGGCCTGGGCCGCGACCGGCGCCAAGGTGGGCTACCTGCCCCAGGAGCCGCAGCTTGACGACAGCCTCGACGTGCGCGGCAACGTGATGCTCGGTGTGGCCGAGAAAAAGGCCAAGCTCGACCGGTTCAACGAGCTGGCCATGAACTATTCGGACGAGACGGCCGAAGAGATGGCGCAGCTTCAGGACGAAATCGACACGGAGAACCTCTGGGATCTCGACAGCCAGATCGACGTGGCGATGGAGGCGCTCCGCTGCCCGCCCGACGAGGCCGATGTGTCTTCGCTCTCGGGCGGCGAGAAGCGCCGCGTCGCGCTCTGCAAGCTGCTGCTGGAAGCGCCCGACATGCTGCTGCTCGACGAACCGACGAACCACCTCGACGCCGAAACCATCGCCTGGCTCCAGCAGCACCTGATCGACTACAAGGGCACGATCCTGATCGTCACCCACGACCGCTACTTCCTCGATGACATCACCGGCTGGATCCTCGAGCTCGACCGTGGCCGCGGCATCCCCTACGAGGGCAACTACTCGGCCTGGCTCGACCAGAAAGCCAAGCGGCTGGAGCGCGAGGGCAAGGAAGACAAGGCCAAACAGAAGACGCTGGAACGTGAGCTGGAATGGATGCGCCAGGGCCAGAAGGCCCGCCAGGCCAAGCAGAAGGCCCGGATCAACGCCTATAACGAGCTGGCAAACCAGTCCGAACGCGAAAAGCTCTCCCGCGCCCAGATCATCATCCCGAACGGCCCGCGCCTTGGCGGCAAGGTCATCGAGGTGGATGGCCTCAGGAAAGCCATGGGCGACAAGCTCTTGATCGAGGATCTCAGCTTCGCCCTGCCCCCCGGCGGCATCGTCGGCGTCATCGGCCCCAACGGCGCGGGCAAATCGACGCTCTTCAAGATGTTCACGGGACAGGAACAGCCCGATGCAGGCACGGTGACCTATGGCGACACTGTCGAACTGAGCTATGTCGACCAGTCGCGCGACGATCTCGACGACAACGCGACGGTCTGGGAGGCCATTTCAGGCGGCAATGACATCATCCAGCTCGGGGATGCGGAGGTGAACTCCCGCGCCTATTGCTCGGCGTTCAACTTCAAGGGCGGCGACCAGCAAAAGACGCTCAAGCTCCTCTCGGGCGGCGAGCGCAACCGCGTGCACATGGCCCGGCTTCTCAAGGAGGGCGGCAACGTGCTGCTGCTCGACGAGCCGACCAACGACCTGGACGTGGAAACCCTGCGCGCCCTCGAAGACGCGCTCACCGAGTTCGCCGGCTGCGCCGTGGTCATCTCCCACGACCGCTTCTTCCTCGACCGCATCTGCACGCATATCCTGGCCTTCGAGGGCGAGGCGCACGTGGAATGGTTCGAAGGCAACTTCGAGGACTACGA
>JAWLEL010000340.1:0-3299 GCA_041686165.1 Lentibacter sp. | reverse complement strand
CGTCCGGCCGCTGGCAACCCGGTCAACGGATGACTTGCCGAAAACAGCCCTTGTGACGTCAGGGGCGCTCATCGCCCGCATGAGGGCGCTGTAGCTCAGACCCATCTTCATCTCCGACCCGAGCGGCGCTGCAAAGTTGGTTGTGTCAATGACGGTGTGATCACTCGTGGCCCCGATCAGCCGGGCTCCGGAGGGAAAGCTCAGGCCGTTTACGTCCGTGTCCTGCCGCCCGACGGCGAGAATCGAACGGAGTCTCCGACCATTCTTCGCAACCATCGAGCCAGGTTTGAGCCCTGTCTCGATCACCTCGGCAAAAAGGGCGAAGGCATCCGTGTGAAGGCCGTCAATCGCAAACCCTGTCACGGGGTCGACACCCAGCAGAATCGCCTCGCCCAGACGCAGGGTGTTGATCCGCCCTGTTGCCCCTTCGCCAAGCGCCCATGCCAGATTGGCCGAACCGCCGCCTGAAACAACAGTGACAAAAGCTCCGCAGGCGCCTTCGACCTGGTCGGCCAGTCGCGAGAGCATGGCCATGTCGTCCGGTGTCGGGGCCACATCGCCCAGGCAGGCAAAATTCGCGGCGATGCCCTTGAGGGCAACACCGGGCGTTGCGACGACCAGAGCGGCGATCTCATCGACGCTCTCGGGGGGAATGCCTTCACGCAAATCCCCCATTTCGATCATCAGGATCACCTCATGCTCTTTGCCCTGTGCCCGCGCGGCAGCAGCGAGCGCGAGGATCGTGTCGATCTCGGTATTGTAGCTCGTGTCACAGTATTTGATGACGTCTTCCATCTCGCCACCCATCGGCGCGCGGAGCATCGAAATCGGGCCGCCGATCCCGGCTGTCCGCATCCGAAGAACGTTCCTGATCCGCGCATCGGCAAGGTCGAAGACGCCGCCGTCCAGCATGGCCCTCGCGACCTCCGGATGACCGCACACGGCCTTGGTCACCCCTGTGACGGAGACCCCACGGGCTCCAAGGCGACGGACGAGGCTTCGCGCGTTGGCCCGGATCTTGCCCAGGTCGATCTCCACACGTGGCGCTGTCATTCCGCTGCCGTGAGAGCTGCCGCCCTCAACTGTGGAAATGCGGCCAGAACCATATCGCTCAGATGGACCTCCGGCCGGGTGAGCGCATCTGTCACCGGAATGCCCAGAGTGCGCTCGAGATTGACGATTGACTGATTGATCTCGGTCTCCGCCATTCCCTCGTGATTGATCGTGAGGCCGATGACCCGTGTATCGGCAAAGGCTTCGATGAGCGCGATTTCCGCTTTCGGTTCGGGCATCGGCATGTCGGGAAAGTCGCATCGGTGGGCCCGCTTGGGCGCGTGCTGAAGAATGACAGCCTGCGGTTGGCTTCCGCGCAGGATGAACGCCGATGTGCAAAAGGCCGGATGGCTGAGCGCACCCTGCCCTTCGATCAGGATGACATCGGGCTCTTCACCTCGCGACGCCGCGACGATCACGCGCTCAAGTTCACCACAGCAGAACTGAGGCGGAACGGCATCCATGGCGATACCGTATTTCGCGCCCTGCATCAGGCCGGTCTGGCCGGTGCCGACGAGCACTGTCTTGATGCCAAGCGCATTCAACGCCTTTGCCAGGACGATTGCCGTCGTGCGCTTGCCGATCGCGCAATCGGTCCCCAGCACGGCGATGCGGATCGCCTTGACCTTGGAGACACTTGCGTCGAACAAGCGCATATCCTTGCTTGGCCGGGGTCTGCGGATATCGCGGATCGTCACCTTGGCCACTCTGGCCGCCGCCGAGATTTCAGGATCATCGCCAAGGTATTCGTGCAGACCACTGACGATGTTCATGCCGAGCGCGATCGCATCGAGCACGATCTCTCGATCCACAAGCGACAGCGTTCCGTTCGAGGGGGCCATTCCGTAGATGAACGTGTCGGGGATACGGGGCTCGCGCACAACCGCTGCCTCGAGATCCTCAAGGATGGGGATGCCGTTGCTTACATCGTCCAGCACCTGCCCGCTGTCGCGCCCTTGAAGTCTGCTGTCGATGACCGAAAGAACAAGATATGCCTGCGAGTAGCGCACAAGGCCGTTCGCGGTCTTGCCGTCGACGTCACCGAAGTTCCCCTCACAGTAGACGATCGCATTGGGCACTTTCCGGGATACATCTGTGCCGGTTTCGGATGGGTTCGATGCGAAGACATCAGGGGGCGCCTGCGGGCCCATGGTTGAAAGCCTCGTCATCGGCGTGTCTTCATTTATCCGTTTCATGGTCTTTCCTTTTCCAAAACGATTGTGCAGCGAGCCGATCACATCATGCGCGCGCACCTATGAGCCGTGTTCCAATCCAGATGGCGAACGCTAGTCGTTCAAGAGACACCGCCCTTGCGAGCGGCGAAAATTACTGTGGCATTCCCACCGGTTTCCCGACCTGTCGAGATGCGCATTGTCGGGCAGATCAATTGCCGTGCATCCATCATCGGAGGCGGCAAAGCCCCGATCGCATGACCACCCCGGCCCATAGCCGACATCGTCAAGGAAGGCGTTGTGCGGAACGGCGACGGATTCGCACATATCATCGGTCTCGATGAAGCCCCGCTCGCAGGTCCAGGGCTGGCCATAGCGCAATCCGTTCAGAAAGGCGTTCTCGGGAACTGCAATTGCGGTGCAGGCCTCGCCGTTGGTCTCGTAGCCCCGGTCACACAGCCAGGAAGAGCCATAGGTCTCGTCTGACAGATACGCGTTCGCCGGCACAATGACTTCCTCGCAGAGATCGCCGACTTTCCTGTGACCGCGAAGGCAGCTCCAACTCTTGCCTGATGAGTCGAGATATCCACCTTGGGGAACGACGACCTCGAGGCAGGTCGCATCATCAACCTCCCGAAACCCATGTGAGCAGTCCCAGCCTGCGCCATAGGTTCGGTTCGTTGCAAAGGCGTTTGCGGGAACGATCACCGCAAGGCACTCATCGTCCGCGCGCCGATACCCGCGGTCACAGTCCCATCCCTCGCCATAGGTCTTCGACTGCGCGTTTGCCGGCATCGGAGCCGTGCCATCCTGTGCAAACACGGGAAAGGCCAGGGACGCGACCAGACCGGCCACCACGGCCAGCCTTGAGCATGATCGTGCCAGCGGAGGTCTCTTCGGCGCATCCTTTCCAGGCCAGAATCCTTTTGTTGCCGGGTGCGACTTCGATGATCCAAGCGTGAGCGTTCCGAGCAGCCGTCGCAGGCGCGCGACCGGTGGGACGGAGCTGTTGGAAGTCGGTCTTGGCGGCATGCCTTCGTTTTCGGCCGCCTGGATCGGGAAGTCCTGCGGGAC
>JAWLEL010000339.1:0-3302 GCA_041686165.1 Lentibacter sp. | reverse complement strand
CACCGTGTCGAAGACAGGCAGATCGCCCGTATAGGTCCGAATGCGGTCAATGGCGTCCTGCGGCACTTCGGGGCCGATATCATTGATCATCAGGTAGCTCAGTCTTTCAGCCTCGGGGCCGGAGGCCAGCGCCATCCCGATCAGCCCGCCCATGGACGTTCCGAGCCAGCCGGTCTTCTCGATCTGGTAGTGATCGAGGAGCGCCAGCGCGAGGCGTGACATATGAGCGACGGAATAATCCTCTTCGGGCGTGCCGGACCAGCTCGACAGGCCGCGCCCTATGGTATCGGGGCAAAGCACGAAATGTGTCTCGCTCAACGTCCGCGCCAGCTCATCGAAGTCGCGCCCCGTGCGGGCGAGACCATGCCACATGACGATGGGCTTGTTCGAAGGCTTGCCCCAGAGCGTGACATGCACCTCGTGGCCGAGCAGCGGCGCGAATGCGTGGCGCGGCTGACTCACTGCCGCGCGCCCTTGTTCCATGTCGTTCCCGCGATGCCCTTGGGAAAGAAATAGACCAGCAGGATGAAGATGATCCCCAGCCAGAGCAGCCAGCGGTCTGCGTCGAAGAGCTCGGGCAGGAGCGGGATGCCGTGCATGGCGTCCGAGGCCGTGCCCATCAGGTCACGAAGGTAGTATTGCGCCAGCACGAGCAGAACCGCGCCGATGACCGCGCCATACATCGTCCCCATACCGCCGATGACGACCATCAGCAGAATGTCGATCATGATGTTGAACGAAAGCGCCGTGTCCGGCCCTGTATACTTGAGCCAGATCGCGTAGATCGTGCCCGCGAGCGAGGCCAATCCCGCCGCGATGCAGAAGACGAAGGTGCGATAGGCCACGACGCGGTAGCCCACGGCCTCGGCTCGGGCCTCGTTCTCGCGGATCGCCTTGAGCACCGTCCCGAGCGGCGAGGCCACCATGCGCAGGCAGAAGATGAACATCACAAGGCAGGTGCCGAAGACGAAATAATAGGCCGCCAGCTTGCCGTTGAGTTTCACTCCCAAGAGCCTTGCCACCTTGCCGTCAGCGTCAACCATCAGCTTGTTGGCCGTCTTGAAGAGGTCCGGCGCGCGATAGGTGATCCCGTCTTCACCGCCTGTCAGGTTCGAAAGCTGCGAGGCCAGCACCAGGGCGACAGAGGCCGCCGCAAGCGTGATCATCGCGAAGAAGATCGCCTTGACCCGCAGCGACAGAAGGCCGATCACCGTCGCCACCACGATCGACACGGCAAGGCCCGCCAGTCCGCCGAGCATCACGGCGTCCCAGCCCGGGCCCATCTGCTTGAGCGAAATCGCCGCGCCATAGGCGCCGAAGCCGAAGAACATCGTATGCGCGAAGCTCACGATCCCGGTGTAGCCGATGAGCAAATCATAGCTCGCCACCAGCACAACGAAGATACAGATGCGCGCGGCCACCTCCAAGGAGCGGGTATCCTGGAAAAGGAAGGGCGCGAAGAGCAGAACTGCGCCGATGAAAAGCACCAGCGTCTTGATGAAAATCGCGCCTTTGGGAAGGGGGCTGGTCATGTCTCGCTCCTCACTTCAAAGCCGGCTTGAGGCCGTTTGGCCGCCACAGCAGGATCGCCATCATCAAGAGCATGTTGGACGCCAGCGCCAGCTTGGGCGCGAGAAAGCCGATGTAGTTGGCCATCAGGCCGACCATGATCGCCCCCAGAAGCGTGCCCTCGACAGACCCGAGCCCGCCGATGATCACCACGATGAACACGACGATCATGATCTCGCCGCCAAGCGCCGGGGTGATCAGCGTCTCGTAGCCTGCCCACATGGCACCGCCGAGCGCGGCCAGCGCCGAGCCGACCATGAAGACCCCGACGAAGAGCCGGTCGATCCTGAAGCCGAGCGCCTCGACCATCTCGCGGTTTTCCACGCCTGCACGGATGAGCAGCCCGATGCGCGTGTGCTTGAGCACCAGGTAAAGCGCCACGTAGACCGCCAGCGCCAAAGCGAAGGCAAAGGCCCGATATATCTCGATGGTGACATCCCCGATGAGCCATGAGCCTTCGAGAAAGGCGGGCCGGGGGACGGAGACGGGCACGCCGCCCCAGATGGCGAGGATGATCTGTTCGGAGACGATCAGCGCACCCATGGTGATCAGGATCTGGCGCAAATGGTCGTGGTAGACGGGCTTGATGATCACCACCTCGAAGAACCAGCCCACCACGAGGCCGAAGGCGATCGCCGCCGAGAAGGCGAGGAAGATGGCGAGCAGGTTGAGCCAGATGTTGTCGGCTCCGATCCAGCCCGCCATGTAGGCGAGCGCCGAGGCCGATACGAAGGCGCCGAAGCTCACGAAGGCGGAATGGCCGAAGTTGAGCACATCCATCAGCCCGAAGACAAGCGACAGGCCCGAGGCCATCAGGAAGATCATCATCCCCATGGACAGCCCGGCGACAGTCAGAGTCACCCAGCTCGAGGGCGCGCCGATGAGCACGAAGGCGATGAGCGCCACGATCACGGGCAAGAGGTATACCCCGCCGAGACGCTCCAGTGTTCGGGAGAGTTGGTTCATGGTTTCTTTCCTTATGCCGACAGGCTCAAGAGCTGCTCTTGCAGCGCGGTATCCGCAGCGAATTCGGGCATCGTTCCGGTGTGGACGATGCGGCCATCGTCAATCACGGCCAGCCCCTGGCCGAGCCGTTTGGCGAAGCTGAAATTTTGCTCGACAAGCAGGATCGTCGTATCCGCGCCGATCTCGGAGAAAGCCTCTGCCATGCCATCAATGATCGACGGGGCAAGGCCCTTCGTGGGTTCATCGACAAGGATAAGCTCGCGTGGTTCGATGATCGCCCGGGCAACGGCGAGCATCTGCTTCTGCCCGCCCGAGAGCGACCAGGCCTGCTTGGTCCAGAACTGCTCGAGCGCGGGGAAGAGCGCGTAGATGCGTTTGAGGCGCCGGGGGTCGAATCTACCCTTGGCCGTCGCCAGGACAAGGTTCTCCTCCACGGTGAGACCACCGAAGATCCCCATGTTCTCGGGAACGAAGGATATCCCCTTCCTGGCGATCTCCGAGGCATGCAGCCCCGAAATGTCCTCGCCCCGAAACGTCACGGAGCCGGGGCTGGGCCGCCAGAGCCCCATGATCGAGCGCAGGGTCGTCGTCTTGCCCGCGCCATTGCGGCCCAAGAGCACGAAGACGCCGCCCTCGGGCACATCGAAGGTGACATCATGCAGCACATGATACTGCCCGATCGAGGTTTTCATATGGTTCAGGGAGAGAAGGCTCATGCCGCGTCCTCCCCTGCGGAGCCGAGATAGACATCGCGCACGATCTGGCTT
>JAWLEL010000338.1:0-3327 GCA_041686165.1 Lentibacter sp. | reverse complement strand
ACAGCCTTGCGGGCAACCTTGGAGAATTCGCGCTCGAGGTTCCGCACACCGGCTTCGCGCGTGTAATAGCGGATGATGTCCGTGAGCGCCTCGTCCTCAAGCTGGAATTCCTTGGCCTTCAGCCCGTGGTTCTTGATCTGCTTGGGCACGAGATGCTGCTTGGCGATCTCGCGCTTCTCGTCCTCGGTATAGCCCGCCAGCGGGATGATCTCCATCCGGTCAAGCAACGGCCCGGGCATGTTGTAGCTGTTCGAGGTGGTCAGGAACATCACGTTCGACAGGTCGTATTCCACTTCGAGATAGTGGTCCACGAAGGTCGAGTTCTGTTCCGGGTCGAGCACTTCGAGCATGGCCGAGGCCGGATCGCCGCGGAAGTCCTGCCCCATCTTGTCGATCTCGTCCAAGAGGATGAGCGGGTTCGTCGTCTTGGCCTTCTTGAGCGCCTGGATGATCTTGCCGGGCATGGAGCCAATGTAAGTCCGGCGGTGGCCGCGGATCTCGCTTTCATCGCGCACGCCGCCCAGGGAAATGCGGATGAACTCGCGCCCCGTCGCCCGCGCGACCGATTTGCCGAGGGATGTCTTGCCCACGCCGGGCGGACCCACGAGGCACATGATCGGCCCCTTGAGCTTCTTTGAGCGCTGCTGAACGGCGAGATACTCGACGATCCGCTCCTTGACCTTCTCAAGCCCGTAGTGATCGTCGTCGAGGATCTTCTCGGCGCGGCCAAGGTCCTTCTTCGTGCGGCTCTTCACGCCCCAGGGGATCCCGAGGATCCAGTCGAGATAGTTGCGCACAACCGTGGCCTCGGCGCTCATCGGGCTCATGTTCTTGAGCTTCTTGAGCTCCGCCTCGACCTTTTCCCTTGCTTCCTTGGAAAGCTTGGTATTGGCGATCTTCTCTTCCAGCTCGGCAATCTCGCCTTCGCCGTCCTCGCCGTCACCCAGCTCCTTCTGAATGGCCTTCATCTGCTCATTCAGGTAGTATTCGCGCTGCGTGCGCTCCATCTGGCTCTTCACGCGTGTCTTGATCTTCTTCTCGACCTGCAGAACGCTCATTTCGCCCTGCATCAGGCCATAGACCTTCTCGAGCCGCTGGCTCACGTCGAGCGTCTCCAGAAGTTCCTGCTTCTGGTCCAGCTCCACGCCCAGATGACCGGCGACGAGATCGGCCAGCTTCTCGGGCTCGCTCGCCTCTCCCACGGCGGCAAGCGCCTCGTCGGGGATGTTCTTGCGCACTTTCGCGTAGCGTTCGAACTCTTCGCCGACGCTGCGCAAGAGCGCCTCGACGGTGGCCTCATCGCCGAGTGTCTCGGGCAGGGCGTCGCAGCTCGCCTCGAAATATTCGGGGTTGTCCAGATACCCGGTGATCTGCACGCGCTGGATACCTTCGACAAGGACCTTGACGGTCCCGTCAGGCAGCTTGAGAAGCTGCAATACATTGGCCAGAACGCCAGCCTCGAAGATGCCGTTCACATCGGGGTCGTCCTCGGCAGGGTCGCTCTGGGCGGCCAGCAGGATCTGCTTGCCGTCGTTCATCACCTCTTCCAGCGCGCGGACCGATTTTTCACGGCCCACGAAAAGCGGCACGATCATATGGGGGAAAACCACGATATCGCGCAGCGGCAGCACCGGGTAGGAAGCGTTGAGTTGATCTGTCATGCTCTTGTCCTGTTCTATGGCAAACCCGCGCGCCCCTCATGTGAGGCAGCTGCGCGGGATTCCGCGTTTGTCATGCTGATCTGGGTGTTGCCCGAGCCTCTTTCAACAGCATCTGGTGCGCAAGATGCCGTGATGCGCCCCCGAGGGCAAGCGGCAATTGGCGTCAATTCGGTGCATCGGGACTTGCAGGACCGGCATATCCGATGCACCCTTGCAGCCTGCCCCGGAAAGGAAATGCGCATGATCACACGCTTCACCAACGATACGGCCCTGCTGCTCATCGATGTGCAGAAAGGCGTCCACGTATACGATCATTGGGGCGGCCTCACGGGCCGGATGAACAATCCCGCCTGCGAAGACAACCTGCGCGCCCTGCTCGCGGGCTTTCGCGCCGCCGGCCGACAAGTCGCCTTTACGCGCCATGACAGCAAGGAGCCCGACAGCCCGCTCAAGCTCTCGCTGGAAACCGGCGCCCAGCTCGACGGGCTGGAGACGGCGGCAGGCGACATCGTTGTCGAAAAAGACGTCAACTCCGGCTTCATCGGCACCAATCTCGAGATCGAACTGCGCCGCGCGGGCATTTCCCGGCTTGTCGTGGCGGGCTATTTCACCAATTTCTGCGTCGAGACGACGGTGCGCATGGCCGGCAACATGGGCTATGATGTCTACCTTGCAGAAGACGCCTGCGCGACCTGCAACAGACTCGATCGCAAGGGCCGTGATCATGACCCCGACCTGGTCCATGACATCGCCGTTGCCGCGATGCACGGCGAGTTCTGCACCGCGCTGGAGACACGGCAGCTCCTGGGCCTCTTGAGCGCCGATGCGCCGAGCCTTGCCCGCGCGCAGGGCAACGAGCCCGCCTCCGCCAAACCGGAACTGCGGATCGCCTGAGCCCGGCGGCAGCCCTTTACGCCGCCGCGCTTAATCCCTATATATTTGCTCAAGTAAACCAGTCCAAAGGCCAGGGCCATGACCGAAATGCAAGAGAAACTCGAAGGCGAGCCGCTGATCGCGCCCTCCAGCACGCAGCATCCGCTCTATGAACAGATCGTGGAGGCCTGCCGCTCCGTCTATGATCCGGAGATTCCGGTCAACATCTACGATCTCGGCCTGATCTACACGATCGACATCAACGACGAGAGCGAAGTGCATGTCACCATGACGCTTACGGCGCCGGGCTGCCCCGTCGCCGGCGAGATGCCCGGCTGGGTCGCCGAGGCGATCGAGCCGCTGGGCGGCGTCAAGCAGGTCGACGTCGAGCTGACATGGTCACCGCCCTGGGGCATGGACATGATGTCCGACGAGGCGCGGCTCGAACTGGGCTTCATGTAGGAAAGCTTACATGGCGTTCGGCTAGGTGAGCGGCAAAATCGCGCTTCGTGGTCTGTCGTGAGGTATCGTCGGCGCAGTCGCTGCGGAACGCCGAAAACCAGCGCGTTCTCGACGACATGCCCCGCGGCGCCCTTCGCACAGCGACGCGCCCCGCCGGTCAAGGCAGGTCAAGGCAGGGCCATGGCCGTGTCTGGCGGCTCTGTGCCCTTCCGCCCCTTGCGTTCGCCCCCTCCAATCCCTAGGTTTCCCGTCAGGATCAAGGAGACTGACATGTTCGGAATTCCCGGAAAACAAGCCGTCACGATGACTGACGCCGCCGCGCGCCAGATCC
>JAWLEL010000337.1:0-3343 GCA_041686165.1 Lentibacter sp. | reverse complement strand
GATTTGTCATCGTCGAAGGCGTCCCTTGTTTCGTGCGCGGAACGCGGATCACGACAGCCCGCGGCGAGCTTCCCGTGGAAGAGCTGAAGCCGGGAGATCGCGTCCTCACGCGAGACAACGGGCTCAAGCCCATTCGCTGGATCGGAAGCCGCAAGACTGAAGCCCGGGGCAACCACGCACCCGTATGCATCCGCGCCGGGACATTCGGAAATCATCAGGAAATCTGGCTTTCGCCCCTTCATCGCGTGCTCATCCGCGACAGCCTCGCCGAACTTCTTTTCGGCGAGAGCGAGGTTCTCGTCGCGGCGCGGGATCTCGTGAACGACAGCTCTGTCCGCGTGATAAACGGCGGAAATGTCGAATATTTTCATCTTCTCTTCGACCAACATGAAGTGATCTTTTCGGAAGGGCTGGAGACCGAAAGTTTCCTTCCCGGGCCACAGCTCAATGACAGCTTCGAGGAGCAGGTCGCCGCGGAAATCTACTCTCTTTTCCCCGAGATAGACCCGGACACCGGAGACGGATACAGCCCGGCCGCTCGCCGCACCCTGCGCCCCTACGAAGCCAAACTCCTCAAGGGCGCGGGTGAAAGCAGGGTGGCCTGATCTCATGACATGGTTCGCCATCCGCGATGAAGAAACCCGGCATTTCGAGCCAGCCGACGGTCGCCTGCCAACCGATCGCTTCCTTGCGTCAGGCAGCCTCGTCATCGAAACACGGCTGTCCTCAGACGGCCGCCCCCAAACGCTCTTGCAGTTTCGGGATGTGCATCCCTGGGAGCGCAGCCTCTCCGTCAAAGCCTTGCCATGTGGCGGGATTGTCCTCATCCAAAGTCAGGGCGGCGAAACCCGCCACATGGCGCTTTCGATCGACACCTCCGAGCGCGCCGATCTTTTACGCATTACCTATAGTTGGGACGCGCCCTCCCGAAGGTGCTCACTTTCGATAGAGCGCCCCGAGCGCGGCACCGTGCGCTACATCGACGCGACGCATCCATGGCCTCTTTGGCTCGATGATATTAAAGCAATGGCGCTCTCCCCCTACGGGATCGAGATCGACAATGGCGTCGAGTATTTTGCCTTCTCCGACAAGATCGAACCTGTTGGACCAATGCCAAGCCTCTCGGCCTCCGTTCCGCTTCTGGCCAATGGCGCGTTTCGCCCAGCCGGAAACATCCGAAAAGGCGATCTTGTCGAAACCCTCGAAAACGGGCTTGTGCCCGTCCTGAACCACGTGAAACGCCATGTTCCCGCGCGGGGGAGCTTTCGTCCCGTCAGGCTGAGATCGCCCTACTTCGGCCTCCAGCGTGACATCGTCGTCGCGCCGGATCAGAAGCTCGTGGTGAGCCAGCCCATGGTCGAATACATGTTCGGGTGCGAGGCTGTCCTGCTGCCTGCAAGGCATCTCGTCAATGGCACCTCGGCGATCTGGGAGGATCGCTCGACGACCATGACCTACCATCAGCTTGTCCTGCCCGCCCATGAGACGCTGATTGCCGCGGGCTCCCCTGTCGAGAGCCTGTTCATCGGCCGATTGCGCCGTAAGAGCGACCTTCATCAAAGGAGCCTGCTCTGCGGATGTCCGAGACAGGCCTTGCCCGAGCACATGTTGTCGGCGCACCAGGTTCTTCGCCCCTTCGAGGCCATCACCCTCGTCGAACAATGCGCAGCATGACTGCGCTCGGCATTGCCCCTGCGCCCGCATGAAGAGCAAGGACCCCGGCGGACCGTCGACCGGCTAGAGCGGCAAGTGTTCGGAGATGCAACGCCGAGTATCGGAAGAATTGATCTTGGGGCGATTTGACCATCTTGCTTTCGGATTTTGAGACTATTCCATGACGACGCCAATAGCTCGAAAAGGCCAATGGCTTAGCCGACAAGCATCTGATTTCAAAAACTTTCGACCATGACATTGACCGCCAGTGAACTGTTATCGCCGCCAACACCCCTCACATATGAAATACGCTCGTTGACATGAACTCCCACCAGCCGGTCCCAAGACAATCACTTTGCCATCTCCCGACGGACCATCTTGCTCTCGAACGGCGGGCACGGCGCAGCGCTCCAGAACACGACGCCATTGGCGATCAGAACAAGGGTCGTGGCGTCATTGAACGCGCTGATCTGCCCCTCGATCAGCGCGCGACAGTACGGCAGAATCCTCACGAAATGCGTGGCCTAGCAAAACTAAAAAACCGGCATTCAAAGGGGACTTTGCGCCCGTGGCTCATGAAGAGGCGGATCTTGCCTGCGACTGCACACCGCATGTCAGAAAAATGCCCTCATGCGTATATGCAGTTAAGCGAATATGCAGGTAGAAGGTATCGAGGAACCCCATGCAGAACATCCTGACTGCTATTTCTGATCCAACCCGCCGAGCAGCCCTCGCCATCATTTGGGATGGGGGTGAGCATTGCGTCTGTGAGTTGATGGCGCGGCTCAATGCCAGCCAGAGCCGGATGTCGCGGCACATGAAAAGCCTGTCGCAGGCGGGGCTCGTGATCGGGCGTCGCGATGCACAATGGGTGCGCTTTCGTCGCAACCCTGACCTAGCGCCGGAACTTGCGGTGGTGATCGACGCAGTTTTGACCGCCGAATATCGCTCTGACAAGGATGTCGCATGACCACCGAAACCCATGATACCACATCGCGCGGCACACAGGGCTGGCTGTGGTATGCTGGTTTGCCGGTCGCTGCGGCTATCTGGTACGCCCTCTACACCCAACTGATCCCGTTTTCGGAATGGGCCACATCCCTGTTCCCGGTTGAGCGGCATAGCCACACTGGCGAGGCGATTGCCTTCTTCATCTACGATGTGCCCAAGGTGCTTTTGCTGCTGACGGGCATCGTGTTTGTCACCGGCGTGTTGCGTAGCTGGTTCAGCCCGGAAAAGACGCGCGCGATCCTAGCTGGCAAGCGCGAGATCGCAGGCTATCCCCTGGCGGCCCTGCTGGGCGTCTTCACGCCGTTCTGCTCGTGCTCCTCTGTGCCGCTGTTCATTGGCTTCGTTTCGGCGGGTATCCCGCTGGGGGTTACATTCTCGTTCCTGATTGCCGGGCCATTGGTGGGGCCGGTGGGCCTCGGGCTGCTTTACGGGCTTGTTGGCTGGCAGATCGCCACGATCTATCTCGTCTTTGGGTTCACCATCGCGACGGTGGCGGGTTTCGTTCTGGGCCGCATGGGGCTGGAGCGCTATCTACAGGACTGGGTGCGCGAGCTGAACGCCGGGCCGGTGGGCGAGCTGACCGAGGAACGGCTAACGATGGTCGACCGGATAAAAGTCGGGCTGGAGCAAGTGCGCGAGATCGTCGGCAAGGTCTGGATCTGGGTGTTGGTCGGTATCG
>JAWLEL010000025.1:0-14634 GCA_041686165.1 Lentibacter sp. | reverse complement strand
CGGTTGGTGTAGCTTGACGACGGGATGAGCTGGGTGAAATAGACAACGCTCAGGCGCTCGGCCGGGTCGGTCCAGAAGTAGGTGCTGGCCATGCCGCCCCAGCCGAAGTCTCCCACGGAGCCCGGCACACGCACCCGCGCCGGATCGAGCACACAGGCCCCGCCGATCCCGAAGCCCATGCCCGTCATCGGCATCTCGGCAAAGCTCGCCGCGCCCATCGAGGCGATGTCGCCGGGCAGGTGATTGCCCCTCATGAAGCGCACCGTCCTCGGCCCGAGCAGACGCACGCCGCCCAGCGTCCCGCCCTGCCGGATCATCTCGCCAAAGCGCATGTAGTCGTCCAGCGTCGAAACCAGCCCTCCGCCACCAGAGAAAACCGAAACCCGCCCGGCTCGGAAGCTGCTCTCCTCGCCGGTCTCGAACAGCGCCAGCGGGTCATCCGGGCGCTTCTCGAAGCAATCGGCGAACCGGCCCAGCTTGTCCTCCGGCAGCTCGAAGCCCGTGTCCGTCATCCCCAGTGGTTCGAAGATTTCATCGTGCATCACCGTGTCCAGCGCCTTGCCGGTGATGACCTCGATCACCCGCCCGATCACGTCGATTCCCACGGAATACTCCCATGCGCTGCCGGGCTGGAAGCAAAGCGGCAGCCCCGCCAGTTTCTCGCAGAAAGCCTCGAGGGAATCGTCTTGAAACAAGAGCTCGGGAAACAGCTCGGAATAGGCGCGCGGCACGATCCCCTGATTGAACGAATAGGTCATCCCGGAGGTATGCGTCAGCAGCTCATGCAGCGTCGGGCTGCGCGCCGGCTCCGTATCGCCGGCATCCGTCGCCCCGGGCCGCAGCGCGCGCATCTCGCCGAACAACGGCAGGTAGTCCGACACCGGCGCATCCAGGACGACCTGCCCACGCTCCACGAGCATCATGAAAAGCGCCGAGGTCACCAGCTTGGTCATGGAATAGATCCGCACGATCGTATCGCGCGCATAGGGCATTCCCCGTTCAGGCGCCGCGAGACCGTCCGCCGTGAAATATGCCTCTTCACCATCCCGAAGGATCAATACGGAGCTGCCCGTGTAGCGGCCCGCCTCCCGGCACTGCACCATCCACCGTCCGATCCGATCCAGCCTTGCCTGATCCATTCTGCCCCTCACGTGTTTGCCACATACTGGCCGCAGCCGCAGCGCAGATGCAAGCCCGCAGCGGCGGCACGACAGCTCTTGTGGTCGCGCATGACTAATCCACAAGTTATTGCGGTTATCCCCAAGAAATAGCTTGCCAGAGCGGAATCGACACGCATACGATGAAGGCAGGACACGGGCAGAATAAACCCATCCTATCGAGCAGACAGCGCGGCGTTTGCGCTGCCAAGAGCAGACGCCGCCACATAAAACGAGGTGGCGACATGGCACTATCCGAGCAGTATCTCGAGGATGAAATTCACCCGATCGACATCGTCGAGAATCTCGCATCCTACAATGACTGGGACTTTGACCGGGTCGGAGACGACCAGATCGCCATGGCTGTCGAAGGACAATGGCGGACCTACTCGATCACGCTGGCCTGGTCGGGCTATGACGAGACCCTGCGCCTGATCTGCACCTTCGAGATGGAGCCGCCCGAGGAGCAGCTCCCGGCGCTCTACGACACGCTCAACGAAGTGAACGACAAGTGCTGGGCCGGAGCCTTCTCCTACTGGCGCGAACAGAAGCTCATGGTCTACAAATACGGCCTTGTGCTCGCGGGGGGAAACACCGCCTCGCCCGAGCAGATCGACACGCTCATTTCCTGCGCCGTGATGAGCGCCGAGCGCTACTATCCGGCCTTCCAGCTTGTCGTCTACGGCGGGCGCACTCCGCGCGAGGCCATGCAGGTCGCCATTGCGGAGGCCTACGGCCACGCCTGAGCGCGCCGCAGATTCGCCCTTGCACCTGCGCTTGCCCGAGCTACCCTTCGGGCAAAGCGACAGGCGAAAGGTGATCCATGACACATGACGACATCGCGACGCGCGGGCTGGTCCTTCTGGGCTGCGGCAAGATGGGCTCGGCCATGCTCCAGGGCTGGCTCGAGGGCGGGCTGCCCGCCGCTTCCGTTCACGTGATCGATCCGAAACCATCGGACTGGCTAAGGGGCACGGGGGTCAACATCAACGCCGAATTGCCCGCAGCACCGGCCGTGGTGCTTGTTGCCGTGAAGCCCCAGATGATGGGCGAGGCCCTGCCGTTGCTGAGGGCCATGGGCGGGGGCGAGACGCTCTTCGTCTCCGTCGCTGCGGGCACGCCGATCGCGCATTTCGAGGCGGTGCTGGGGACAGGCACGCCGATCATCCGCGCCATGCCCAACACCCCGGCGGCCATCGGTCGCGGCATCACCGCGATCATCGGCAACAGTCTCGTCGCACCGGAGCAGATGGACACGGCCGAGGCGCTGCTGAAAGCCGTCGGCGATGTCGTCCGGCTCGACAATGAAGAGCAGATCAATGCCGTGACGGGCGTCTCCGGCTCCGGCCCGGCCTATGTGTTCCACATGATCGAATGCCTCGCCGCCGCGGGCGAGGCCCAGGGCCTTGCTCCAGACCTGGCCATGCAGCTTGCCAAAGCCACTGTCGCGGGCGCAGGCGCGCTGGCCATGGAGGCCGGTGAAACGCCCGAGCAGCTGCGCATCAATGTCACCAGCCCCAACGGGACGACACAGGCCGGTCTCGACGTGCTCATGGACGCAGAGAGCGGTCTTCCCCCGCTCATCCGCACCACCGTCGCCGCCGCGACGGACCGCGCGAAGGAGCTTGCCAAGAATGCCTGAGATCAGCTTCGACGACTTTCTCAAGGTCGATATCCGCGCCGGAACCGTCACACGCGCCGAGCCCTACCCCGAGGCGCGCCAGCCCGCCATCAAGCTCTGGGTCGATTTCGGCCCCGAGATCGGCGAGAAGAAATCTTCCGCCCAGATCACCGCGCATTACAGCCCCGAGGCGCTCGTCGGGCAGCAGGTGATGGCCGTGGTCAACTTCCCGCCACGCCAGATCGGCAAATTCATGTCGGAAGTTCTCGTGCTGGGTGTTCATGACGCCGAGGGCGGTGTAGTGCTCGTGCAGCCCTCGCTTCCGGCACCGGACGGCGCGCGGCTGAGTTGAACCTGGCGAGCCTCACGATGAAGAAAGTCCTGATCTGCCGACCCATGCCCGCCGCCGTCACAGAGCGGGCGGAAGCGCTCTTCGATGTCACCTGGCGCGAGAGCAACGCGCCGATGACCGAGGCCGAGATGCGCTCCTCCATGGTGCTCTACGACGGTATGATGCCGACACTCGGGGACAATTTCAGCAAGAAGGTCTTTGATGAATTCGGCCGCCCGCGCTGCAAGATTCTCGCCAATTTCGGGGTTGGCATCAATCATATCAATCTCGATGCCGCCCGCACTCACGGCGTGACGGTAACGAATACGCCCGGTGCCGTCACGGATGCGACGGCAGACATCGCCATGACGCTCTTGCTCATGACCGCACGCCGCGCGGGCGAGGGTGAGCGGCTCGCCCGCTCCGGCACTTGGGAGGGCTGGCATCCGACACAGATGCTGGGCAGCCACGTCACGGGCAAGACCGTCGGAATCATCGGCATGGGCCGGATCGGCCAGGCCATCGCGCGGCGCTGTCATTTCGGCTTTGGCATGGAGGTTCTCTTCTTCAACCGCTCCGAAAGGCAGGTGGACTTTCCCGCGCGGCAGGTCACATCCCTGCCCGAGCTGGCCGAGGCCTGCGACTTTCTCGTCGCCGCCACGCCGGGTGGCGCGGAGACAAGACATCTCGTTGGCGCGGATGTATTCGCCGCGATGAAGCCCTCCGCGCATTTCGTCAATATCTCGCGTGGTGAGGTTGTTGATGAGGCGGCGCTCATAACGGCACTGGAAACCGGCACGATCGCAGGCGCCGGCCTTGATGTCTATGAGCACGAGCCGCAAATCCCCGCGAGCTTGCGGGGGCTGGACAATGCTGTCCTGCTTCCTCACCTCGGCACGAATACCGAGGAAGTGCGCACGAAAATGGGCATGATGGCGCTGGACAACCTGGAGGCGTTCTTTCGGGGCGAGACCCCACCCGACGCGCTGAACGCTTGACCGCCCCGAGCATGCCGCGCTCAGGCTCGGGGGCGCAAGGCCCTCGTTGTGCGCCCCGAGATCTGCCAGGGTAATCTGGGGGTGATCTGCTCCGTCGGCGCAGGCTGCTCCGCCGGGTCGGTGATCGTCGAGAAACTCTGAGCCGCTCGACAAAAGGGGAGCCGCAAGGGCTCCCCTTCTTCTTTGGACTGTCTCGCTGCGATCACTCCCAGAAGCCTTCGTCGACTCCCGGCAGCGCTTCCAGCTCTTCCTCGGTCTTGTTGGTGACAAGGGCGTATTCCTCGTCATCGGCTGGGACGAGGCTGACATCTTCGAGCGAGATCATCACGTGCTTGTCGGCAATGTCGAGAAATCCGCCGACTTCGGCAACGACACCGATCATCTGGCCGTCCTTGCCGAGCACGAGATCCTCGATCTCGCCGATGTCACGCCAGTTTTCACCGACACTGTCATATGAGCCCCATCCGAGCCAGTTCTCACGTTCAGCGTCCGTCGCGGCGTAGACCGTTCCGCCGGTGATATCCCGGCTGCGGATCAGGTCACCTTCATCATTCATCATCTCGGCGGTGACAGGTGCTGCTGCGGCTGTGAGCGCGATTACGCTTGCATAAAGAGTCTTCATCTCAAGGTTCCTTTCAGTTGTGACGTTTCTGTGCTGTCAACGTGCAAAGGGAGGGGGACGAGTTCCGATGGTCTCGTCCAATCCGAAAATTTCAGACCTCCGGTGCGTCGGCGGGCGGCACCTTCCCGAAATCCCCCGGCTCATGGCGCGGGTTCCAGTTCGGGTCATCTTCCTTGACCTTGCGCGAGATCCAGTAGCCGACGGGATACGCGAGCAGGAAACCGAGGCCTGCCGCGATCGCGATCCCCCAGACCGTGTAATAGCCAAGAAGGAACGCGATGATCACGAATGTGCCGGCCAATGACCATGCGGCCATCAGGGCCATGTAGAATGCCAGTCGATCCATTGCTCTTCTCCTTTCGTTACAAGAGAAGAACGCTCTGAACAGGCCAGAGTTCCATGCGACTCGGGCAAAGGGCGCGCGCAGGGCGGCCTGCCAGCAGGGCAAGACCCCGTCCGCAGCGCGCCCTAGACGTCCCCGACCGCCGCGCGCCAATGACGGCGGCAGAGGCTCACATAGGTTTCGTTGCCGCCGATCTGCACCTGTGCCCCGTCGCGCAACACCATGCCATCCGCGCCTTGCCGGACCACCATCGTCGCCTTGCGCCCGCAATGGCAGATGGTGCGCACCTCGCGCATCTCGTCCGCCAGAGCCAGAAGCGCCGCAGAGCCGGGGAACAGCTCGCCACGGAAGTCCACACGCAGGCCGTAGCACATCACCGGCACGCCGAGGTCATCCACCGCCCGCGCCAGCTGCCAGACCTGCACCTTGCTCAGGAACTGCGCCTCGTCAACGAAGACGCAGGCCACTTTTCCGCGTTCGAGCCGCGCCTTGATCTTTTCGAAAAGGTCCTCACCAGCCGCGAAAGTGTCTGCCACCTCCCCGATCCCGATCCGGCTCGAAATCCGCCCTGTTCCAACGCGGTCATCGACGGTCGCGGTGAGCAGGTATGTTTCCATGCCGCGCTCACGGTAGTTGTGCGCCGCTTGCAGCAGCACGGTCGACTTGCCCGCGTTCATCGTCGAGTAGTGGAAATAGAGTTTGGCCATGGCGCTGTTTTACCCCAGCCTCCGCGCTTTTCAACCGCGCAGAAGCGGGTCCACCCCTTCCCTGTGCCACTGACAGTTCCCGCTCACGTGGCGGGGCGGAGTGGTCGTCTGCAGGACAGGCCACTGGGGATGGAGCTTGCACCGACCACATCCGCCCCTGGAGACAGGCTGTCGGCTAAAAAAGCGTCAAGCCCGCCCCGTTCATAAATGACGCGCGTTAACATTGCGTCACTCGTTACTCCCCGGAAAGATCAGGGTGATTCATCAATGACATCCATTGCAAAATTGATTAATGGGAAAAGCATACTGCCTTTCCCCCGCCAGCCAGGCAGGGGACAAATGGCGCAAAACATGGAAAAAGAGATGACGGTTGTAGGTAGTTACCTCAAGAAACACACTGAGGCCTTGGTTAAAGATGTCGGAATTGAGCCCGCGTGCAAATTGACAGGCAAGTCGAAAGCCACGATCGGGCGATACTACTCCGCCAATGAAGAACATTCCGATCGCTTCATGCCGATCGATGCCGTCGCAGCGCTAGAGGAGGCCGCCGGTTATCCGCACGTGACATCGGCCCTCGCCGAACTCAAGGGCATTTCGCTGTCCTATGACGGACGAAGGCAAAACTCCTCTGAAAAGGGCGGGGTCAATGCCGACGTGATCGCCCTGAGCCAGCGGTTCGCCATGCTGATGGCCGAATATCAGCAAGCGATCGAGGACGGAATCATCACCGTCAACGAGGCCAAGAAGCTGCTCAAGGAAACCGCCGCGCTTCAGCAGGTGCTGATCGACATGAAACTTCATCTGGAAGAAGAAACGGCCTGATCGGCGCTCAGATGCCCTGGGGGCGCGCATAACCCCGCGCGTTATACAGCAGCGGCGCGACACTCTCCCGGGCATGTGCCTCATGCACGGCCCCGAAGAGAACATGATGCGTGCCCACGAGCGTTTCCTCGCTGAGAGCGCAATCGAAGATAGCGGGTGCACTGGCCAGCATGGGCAGGCCAGAGCGCGTCACGCGCCAATCGCCTTCGGCGAATCGGTCCTCATCCGGCGCGAGCTTTCCGGCGAAACGCTGCGCAAGCGCCGCGTCGCCTTCCCCGAGCATGTTCACGCAGAAGGCGCCGTTGGCACGGATCACCTGCGCGGTGCTGCTCTCGTGATGCAGACAGATCAGAAGTCGCGGACGGTTCACGTCCGCCGAGACGCTCGACATGGCCGTCACGGTCACGCCCGCCTTGCCTGCAGGACCATCCGTCGTCACGACGAAAACGGTATTGGCAGCCCGGGCCATGGCGTCAAGAAACCCGGCGCGAAGCTGCTCGGTCTGGTCAAATTCGGCGGTCATTGTCTGTCCTTGAGTCATGCTCTGCGGCTCGTTGTCTTGCGGTGCCTCGCGGCCTTACATCGGCCCTACATGTAGGTCGGCGCGCTCCGGCGCAAGTCAAAGCACGCGGAACTGACGAGAATAAGGCGCCAAAAAATCGCATTCGGGGAGTTTCTCATGTCACGGCGGGTTCCAGCCGCCGTCCGGCCGGATACCGCCGGCTTCGAAGGGTCGGCCACTCAGGCAAAATCCACGAACTTGCTGAACGGCATCTCCCGCAGGCGCTGCCCTGTCGCGGCAAAGATCGCCCCGGCCAAGGCCGGTGCCGCAGGCGGCACGGGCGGCTCGCCAATGCCGCGAACGGCATCGCCGTTCTCGAGCCCGCGCACCATGATCTCGGGGCATTGCCGCAGACGCATCCCTTCGTAGCTGTAGAAGTTCTCCTGCTGCGCAACCCCGCCCTCGTAGGTGATCTCGCAATTCATGGCATGGCCAAGGCCGAAGATGACCCCACCAGCGACGACATTCTCGAAATTCACGGGGTCCACGACACGGCCCATCTCAGCGGCCACGTAGGCCTTGTCGATCACGAGACCGTCCTCGGTGTCGCTCACTTCAACGACTTCCGCGCAATGCACGCCGAATGAACGCGTAAGTGCGACGCCCCGGCCCTTGCCCGGGCCCATTTTCGCACCGTCCCAGCCCGACATCTCCGCCACGGCCTCCAGCACGGCGCGCGCCAACGGATCCGACACGAGACGCAGGCGCTCCTCCATCGGGTCGGCACCGGCTGCCTCGATGAGCTCGTCAAGCCCCGCGTTATAGAAGAACCCGTTGGACGATGCGCCGACCGAGCGCCACGAACTGATGGGCGCGAGCCCCTCGGCGCGGTAGCCCGTCACCCTGTGGTTCGGGATGGCGAAGGGTTGCTCCCATGCGCCCGCCACGATCTGGCTGTCCGGCCCGGGCACGGCAAGGCCCTGCCGCCCCATCTGCGACCCCATGACGGAGGGCATGGCGATGCCCAGATCATAGCTCTCGACCCGGCCGTCCTTCACCGTGCCGCGCGCCCGCGCCATGGCGATCTGGCGGGGAAAATCATGGGTCATGTCCATCTCGCGCTTGTAGGTCAGCTTGACGGGCGTGCCCTTCATCTGAACGGCAATCTCGGCGGCCTGCTTGACCACCTCGTCCTCCAGCCTGTGCCCGAAACTCCCGCCGATCATCTGCGCATGGACACGCACATCCCCGGCGTCGATCCCCGCGATCGCGCCGACATTGGTTTGCACGAAACGGGGGATCTGGGTGCCGGTCCAGACATCCGCGCTGTCATCGTCATTGATCCTGACGATCGCATTGATCGGCTCCAGCGGCGCATGCGCGAGATAGGGCGCGCGGTATTCCGTCTCGACCAGATCGCCACCATCCAGCGCCTCGTCCACATCGCCATCATCGCGCGGACGGCTGTCCTGCGCATCCGCTGTGAAGGCATCGCTCAAGGCCTGCCAATGGCCGTCCATCGTCTCGGGCATCTGCGCTTCGCCCCAGTCGGCCTCTATGGCATCCGCGGCTTCGAAGGCCCGCCAGGTGTTGTCGGCAATCACCGCGACACCGCCCGTCACGGGAACAACTGCCGTGACCCCGCGCATCGCCTCGGCTTCGCTTGCATCATAGCCGCGCAGGGCACCCCCCTGCGCCGGGCTCAACAAGACAGCGGCATGGACCATGCCTTCGACGTCGACGTCGATCCCGTAGGTCATCGTCCCGGTTGATTTCTGCACGATGTCGAGCCGCCGCATGGGCTTGCCGATATAGCGCCAGGCCTCGGGCGGGCGCAGCGCCACGTCCTGCACCGGCTTCACCCGCGCCGCGCGGGCAGCAAGCTCGGTATAATCCAGCTCCCGACCGTCCGGCGCGATGACGCGGCCGCCTTCGGTTTTCAGATCCGACGCGCGGAGATCCCATTCTTCCGCTGCCGCCTGCTTGAGTGTCTCGCGCGCGCTCGCCCCTGCAGCGCGCAGCTTCTCCCAGGCGTCCGGTACCGTGGTCGAGCCGCCGGTGATCTGAAGGCCGATGAACTTCATCATCGCGCCCGCGCCGGTTTCGGCCACGGCGCGCATCGCGCCGCCCGCAGGCACGGAAAACTCGGCAACCTCCTCGGCCAGGGCCCCGTTCCAGTACGCCGCGCTCGGCGGGCCGGGGTCGGCCTTGATATCCTCGATATTCACATCGAGCTCTTCGGCGATCAGCGCGGCTTGAACGTGATAGGCCCCCTGCCCCTTGTCGGCGCGCGGGGTGATGAGCGTAACGCCTTCCGCGTCGATCTTCACATAGGGCGTCAACGCCGCCTCGCCCTCGGCAAGCCCGGGCTCGAGCGGGTTCGCATAGGGAGTCTTGTAGCGCCAGACACCGAAAGCCACGCCCCCCGCGATGGCCGCCGAGCCGATGAGAAATGTCCGCCTTGCGATTGTCCTTGCGCGTCCCATGGCTCAGCCTTCCTGCAGTGTCTTGGCCGCGGTCTTTACCGCCGCCCTGATGCGCGGATATGTCCCGCAGCGGCACAGGTTTCCGTCCATGGCCGCGTCTATGTCCGCATCGCTCGGGGCTGGCGTTTCGGCCAGCAAGGCCGCCGCCTGCATGATCTGGCCCGACTGGCAATATCCGCATTGAGCAACCTGATGCTCGATCCACGCCGCCTGCACCGCGTGCAATGTTCCGGGGTTGCCAAGCCCCTCGATCGTGGTGACTTCGCCCCAGACATCGCCCGCCGCGACCTGGCAGGAACGCACAGCCTCGCCATCGATATGCACAGTGCAGGCTCCGCAGGCAGCCACACCACAGCCATACTTGACCCCCTTGACGCCAAGCTCGTCTCGCAGGACCCAAAGGAGCGGCATATCGCCTTCTACGTCCAGTTCGTGCTGCGTTCCATCAACCGTGATCTGCATAGGTGCCCTCCCTGCAATACCTGTCAAACTTATGATCTCTTGCGTCCCCGTAAAGTCCTTGAGTCAAAATAGGCCCCCTAACACCGCGTCAGCGTGCGAGGCAGGATACTTCTTCTTGGCCGGAATACCCAACACCAAAAACCAACCGGCACGCTCCACAACGAGGTTTTGCGCTGCCTTCGGCATCGCCAGGTGGCGGCGCGGGCGGCCTGCGGCCGCCCGCGCCGCTCACCGCGACGTGCACAGCACGGCGCAAACACGTCAATCGGCGATCTCCTTCATCACGGCGAGAAACTTCGCCACTTCCCCAACCGTGTTATAGTGACACATCGATACGCGCACACAGCCCTCGAAGCCGAGAGGCTCCAGAATATTGCCCGAGTAATGATCCGGCTTGCGCAAATGCGTGCGAATACCCGCCGCGTTGAGCCGCTCGACAACCTCCACCGAAGGCACATCCGCAACGACAAGCGAGACCAGCCCCTCGCGTGCCGCGTTGTCGGCCCCGCCGAGAATCGTCACGCGCGACATCTCTCCCAGCCCGGCCAGGTTGCCCACCCCGTGGATCATCGCATCTGTCAGCGCAGTCTCCTGGTCATGAATTGCATCGCCCGCCGCCACGATCTTCGCGCGTCTGTCCGTTGCCTCCGAAACCGCGCCACCGAGCCACTCCAGATACCCGCAGACATCAGAGAGCGTCGCATAGGCCCCTGTATCCCGCGTGCCCATCTCCCAGTTAAGCTCCGGCCCGCCATCAAGCGCATTATGCTCCACCGCCTGCAAGCGCCCCGAAAGCCAGGCGAGGCCATAGCCATGCCGCGAGAACATCTTGTAAGGGCTGATCACATAGCCGTCGACATCGTAGGCCCGCAAATCAATCGCCCCATGCGCCGCATGCTGAATGCCGTCCACGATGATAAAGCAATCGGGCGCCTTGGTTCTGACCGCAGCCGCGCAGGCCGCAACATCGACGCCAATACCTGTCACAGGCGAGGTATGCAGTATCGTTGCCACACGCGTGTCTTCTGTCACAGCCTCGGCATAGGCCTGCGCACTCACTGTCCCCAGCGCATCGTCATGGGCAATCAACCGATGCTCGAGCCCCGCCTCACGCGCCCAACGCGCTGCCGCCGAGCGGCTCGCAGGGTGCTCCAGCGTCGAGCCCAGAACAGCGCCTCCGCCCCGCTTTGCAAGGCAGGCATTCATGATCAGCCGGAAAAGAAGCTCCGTTCCGCTTTCGCCCACGAAGAATTGTCCGCCCTCGGGCGCATTCATCATCAGCGCCATATCCGCCTTGGCACGCTCGATGATCTCCACCAGAGCACGGCTCGCCCCGTTTGCACGCCCCTGATTGTCAGGGATGGCCGCAAACTTCGCGCTCGTCGCAACCACCGAATTGAGCGTCAGCGCCCCGCCCGCGTTCTCGAAAAAGGCGCGCTCGCCCTCGAAGGGGCATTCCTCCACATGCGCGAACCGCGCGCGCACCGCGTCCATCAGGTCATCGGAAAATGCATTGGTCATGGGGCTCCCTTTCAAAGGCACACACCTTGCCCAGCCAGCGCGAAGGTGCAAGGATTTTTCAAGATCCTTGATCGTGCCGCGTCCGAAATGAAAAGACCCGCCGAATTCGGCGGGCCTTCCGGGTATCTTCAGACTCTCAAAGCTCCGGATAAAGCGGAAAACCCTTGAGCATCTCGGCCACTTCGCCGCGCACCTTGGCTTCCACATCGCCATTGCCGTCCGGCCCGTTCGCCGCCAGCCCGTCGACCACCTCGACGATCCAGTCGGCAATCTGGCGGAACTCGGCTTCCCTGAAACCGCGCGTTGTGCCCGCAGGCGTGCCAAGACGAATGCCCGATGTGACCATCGGCTTCTCCGGATCGAACGGGATGCCGTTCTTGTTGGTGGTGATATGCGCCCGGCCCAACGCGGCATCGGTGATGTCGCCGGTCACTTTCTTTGGCCGCAGGTCAACAAGCATCACATGCGTGTCCGTTCCCCCGGTGACGATATCGAGTCCGCCCTTGATGAGCTGATCCGCCAGGGCGACCGCATTGGCGCGCACCTGCTTTTGGTAGCCCTTGAACTCGGGGCGCAGCGCCTCGCCGAAGGCCACGGCCTTGGCCGCGATCACATGCATCAACGGGCCGCCCTGAATGCCGGGGAAGATCGCCGAGTTGAACTTCTTGGCCAGTGCTTCGTCATCCGTCAGGATCAGGCCGCCGCGCGGGCCGCGCAGCGTCTTGTGTGTCGTCGTCGTCGCCACATGCGCATGCGGGAAGGGCGAAGGATGCTCGCCCGCTGCCACGAGGCCCGCGAAATGCGCCATGTCCACATGCAGGTAAGCGCCGACCATGTCGGCGATTTCACGGAACTTGGCAAAATCGATCACCCGCGGAACAGCCGAGCCGCCCGCGATGATCAGCTTGGGCTTGTGCTCCTTGGCCAGCGCCGCAACCTGATCATAATCAATCAGGTTGTCGTCTTCGCGCACGCCATAATGCACCGCGTTGAACCATTTGCCGGATTGGTTGGGCTTCGCGCCATGCGTCAGGTGCCCGCCCGAGGCGAGATCCATGCCCAGGATCGTATCGCCTGGCTGCAACAGCGCCGTGAAAACACCCTGGTTGGCCTGCGAGCCCGAGTTGGGCTGCACATTCGCAAAGCCACAGCCGAAAAGCTCCTTGGCGCGTTCGATGGCAAGGTTTTCCGCCACATCGACATATTGACAGCCGCCATAATAGCGGCGGCCCGGATACCCTTCGGCATACTTGTTTGTCAGAACACTGCCCTGCGCTTCCATCACGGCAGCCGACACGATGTTTTCCGAAGCAATAAGCTCGATCTCGTCGCGCTGACGGCCCAGCTCATCGGTGACCGCGGCCCAAAGTTCCGGATCGCGCGAGGCCAGCGCCTCAGTGAAGAAATCCTTGTCCGACATCCCTGTCTCCCGTTGCGAAATTGCGATTCTCCAGCGTTTCCTATTGGAAACCGCCCCCCCGGGTAACCCCATTTCCGACCAATGCGGCGATCTGCGCGTCACACAGACACTCAGGCGGTGGACAAGCTGCCGCAAAAGGGTCAACTTGCTGCCAATAGGAAACGAAAGCGCGGCTCATGACGCTCAAGATCGCCTTCTCCGCCAGCGACGCCGCCGTCGCGCAAACCGCCCGCGCCGCTCTGGTCGGGCGCTACGGCGACGCGCCCGAGGACAAGGCCGATATCATCGTCGCCCTCGGCGGCGATGGCTACATGCTCCAGACATTGCATCGCACCCAGGACCTGCCCGCCCCGGTCTACGGGATGAACCGCGGGACCGTCGGCTTCCTGATGAACGAATATTCCGAGAACGACCTTCTGGAGCGCCTCAAGACCGCCGAGGAAGCGGTGATCAACCCGCTGTCGATGAAGGCCCATTGCACGGATGGCTCCAGTCATGAGGCTCTGGCGATCAACGAGGTCTCCGTGCTCCGGATGGGCCCGCAAGCCGCGCGGCTCAAGATCAGCGTCGATGGCCGCCTGCGCCTCGAAGAGCTGGTCTGCGACGGCGCGCTGGTGTCGACGCCGGCTGGCTCGACAGCCTATAACTACTCGGCCCATGGCCCGATCCTGCCCATCGGCTCCGACGTGCTTGCGCTCACCGCCATCGCCCCCTTTCGCCCTCGCCGCTGGCGCGGCGCACTCCTGCCCAAGGGCGCAACCGTTCTCTTCGAAGTGACCGATCCCGAGAAGCGCCCGGTCATGGCCGATGCCGACAGCCGCTCCGTCGCCAATGTCTCCTCGGTAGAGATCCGCTCCGAACCCACGATCCGCCACCGCATCCTCTTCGATCCCGGCCACGGCCTCGAAGAGCGCTTGATACGCGAACAGTTCGTCTGAGAAGGGCCAACCCATGCGTCTCATGCGTCTGCAGCTCCTCTCCGCATTCGCCCTCCTCGCCCTCGCCGCCTGCGACATGGCGCAGGAAGCGCCACCGGCAAGCGGCGCTCTCTCTCTGCGCCAGGTGGCGGCCGAGACGCAAGGGCGCCCCTATGAATGCACCGAATACCAGGCCGAAACCGACAGCTGCGAGGCCATCGCCCGTTGGACCATCAGCGGTGACGTGGTGCGCGCCGAGACGGTCTTTGCCCTGGACGAAGGGCTGCCCGCGACGATCCGCGTGGTCTCGCGCCACCGGATCGATACCAGAGGCCGCAGCTGTGGCCTCGTCGGTGCGCCCCGTGTCACGGTGACAAGCCCGGGCACGCCGGAAGCCAAGAGGGCAATCGCCGATCTCTTCAAGTCCGTGCTCGCCGACACGTTGCATGACACCTGCGCCGCCTATTCCCGGGCCGGGACGAAGATGGCCGACGGCGCAGGCGATGGCTACATCACCGAAGTGACCGATGCCGAGGGCAACCCCCTGGAGGACGGCGCAGCGCGCTCGCGCTTCTTCTCCCAGCCGCGCAAGCTGCGCCCCGTGCGCATGCAAGCGCTCTGAGCGCATCTGTGCTACCCTGCCGATAGTTCAATCGGCAAGGAGAGCCCCCATGGCCTTCTACGGCATCCTGAAAAACAACGTCCTCTATCCCGAAGGTCGCTCC
>JAWLEL010000024.1:0-14646 GCA_041686165.1 Lentibacter sp. | reverse complement strand
ATGAGACTGCCCGACTTGGCGGCGGCCTCGACGACGACGAGTGCGGCGCCCAGCCCGGAGATGAGCCTGTTGCGGCGGGGGAAGTGACGCGCCTGCGGCGTCATGCCCATGGGCTGTTCGGACAGGAGTAGGCCTCGGGCGGCGATATCGGCCGCCAGATGCGCGTTTTCCGCCGGGTAGATCACGTCGGCGCCACCAGCGAGCACGGCGATCGTACCGCCAGCGAGTGAGGCGGTGTGCGCGGATGTGTCGATACCCCGGGCGAGGCCAGAAACGATCATCTGGCCTTTCTCGGAGAGTTCGGCAGCGAAGGCGCGCGCGGTGCGTCCGCCGAGAGACGATGCGTTGCGCGCACCGACCATGCCGATGGCAGGTGAGCGAAGCAGCGCGGTATTCCCGCGCGCCCAGAGCAGCGGGGGCGGATCGGAGAGATCATAGAGGGCGCTCGGATAGTCTGGTGCGCCATAGCAAAGCAGAACGGCCCCCGCCTCGCGCCCGCGGGTCAGCTCGGAAAGCGCCGCCTCTTCGGTGCAGGGCGCGTAGGTCTCTAGCCCGGCGCCACGGGCGACATCGGGCAGGGCCTCAAGCGCGGTATCGGCGCTGCCATGTTCGCTCATCAGTCTGAAGAAAGTAGAAATTCCTACACGACGGGAACGCAAGAGACGAAGCCACGACACCCGTTCATCTTCCGTGGTGGGTGGGAGTGGGGGGTGAGTGGAAGGATGTAAACCTTCGGGCATCATGACTCCGTCTCCTTGCAGAATCATCAATACGCCCGGCTGGTTAACAGCGCGTAAACCAGCGATGGAATTCTTGAAGGGGTCAATCCTTGGCTGGCAGCACTGCGCCGGGGTTCATGATGCCGCGCGGATCGAGGGCCGACTTGATTGTCCGCATGGCGGCCAGGCGCGCAGGATCGCCGAAGCGCGCCAGATCGCCCGTCTTGAGGCGGCCCAGCCCGTGCTCGGCACTGAAGGAGCCGCCCATCGAGACGGCGATCTCATGCACGAGCGCTTGAACGTCCCCCGCCACAGGCATGAAAGCGTCGCGGCGCGCACCTGCGGGTGGAAAGACATTATAGTGAAGGTTGCCATCGCCAAGATGGCCGAAGCAATTGACGCGGTAGTCGCCATGGGCGCGGAGCGCCTCGCCCGCCCGCGTGATGAAATCCGGTACTGCCCCGAGAGGCAGGGAGATGTCATGGCTGGAGATCGATCCGATCCGCTTGTTGGCTTCGGGGATCGCTTCGCGCAGATGCCACAGATCGGCGGACTGCCCCGCGCTTTGGGCGATGACGCCGTCGCTCAACAGGGCGCGCTCCAGCCCTGCCTCGAAAAACGCCTCGAAGAGGGTTTGCGGTGCGGGCCCGCTTGCGAGTCCAAGCTCGACGAGAATCATCCAGTCGGGGCGGGACGCCGTGAAAGGCGCGCGGTATTCGGGGCCGACCTCGTCGAGAAAGGCGAGGCCCTGCGCGCTGATGAGTTCGAAGGCGCTGACCGTCTCTCCGGCGATCTCGCGCAGGAGCGACAGTGCCGCGAGCGCGGCGGCGGGAGAGGCGACGGCAAAGACCGCCGTGCCGCTCTGCGCCGGGCGCGGGAAGAGCTTCAGCGAGGCGGCGGTGATGATCCCCAGCGTGCCTTCCGCCCCAATCAGCAGATTGCGCAGGTCATAACCGGTGTTGTCCTTCCGCAGGCGCGTGAGACCATGCCAGATCTCGCCCGAGGGCAGCACGGCTTCGAGGCCGATGCAAAGATCGCGCGCATTGCCATAGCGCAGAACACCGACGCCCCCCGCGTTCGTGGACAGAACACCGCCGATCTGTGCCGTGCCTTGCGAGGCGATGGAGAGCGGGAAGAGGCGATGTTCGGAGGCGGCGGTGTCCTGCACCTGTTGCAGGCTGACACCCGCTTCGGTGACGATCACGTTCTCTTCAGCGTGAATCTCGCGCACGTGGTTCATCCGTTCGAGCGAGACGAGGAGTGGTGCCTCCAGCTCGGGGGCGACCTGGCCGCTGACAAGGCCCGTGCCGCCACCATAGGGCACAAGGGAGACCCGGTTCTCGGCGGCAAAACGGACGATTTCGGAAAGCTCGGCAGCGCTGCGGGGCAGGGCAAGCGCACCAGCCTGTCCCTGCCACTTGCCGCGTGGTTCTTCCAGATGGCGCGGTTCGGCATCGCGCAGCGTGTCGGCCGGCAGGCGCTGATCCAGCGCTGTGCGCAGCTTGGGTGTGAGAGCGCCGGCCATCAGCCCGCATCCGTGCGGCCGCGCCGGTCCATCCGCAGGGCGGCGTAGAGCACGTGGTTGCGCCAGCGACCGTTGATCTGCAGATAGCTCTGGGCGACGCCCTCATACTTGAAGCCCGAGCGCTCCAGCAGCCCGCGCGAGGCAGTGTTCTCGGGCAGGCAGGCGGCCTCGATCCGGCTCAGACCCATGACGTGAAAGGCATGGTGGGTGACGGAGACCAGCGCTTCCTGCATGTAGCCCCGGCGGGCGAAGGCCTCGCCGGTCCAATAGCCTACGGTGGCGGCCTGAGCCGGGCCGCGGCGGATGTTGTCTAGGGTGATCGCGCCGATAAGCTGCTCATCGTCGCGGCGGATGAGAAAGAGCGGCACGGCGGTGTCGGCAGTGATCGAGCGCTGGGCCCAGTAGACCCGGTTCGTGAAGGCGCGGCGGGAGAGGTGATCTTCTGCCCAGGCGGGCTCCCATGGCGTCAGGAACTCCTCGCTGTCGCGGCGCAGCCCTGTCCAGGGGTGAAAATCGGCATGGGTGGGCGCGCGCAGGGTGAGACGTTCGGTCTCGATCCTGATCTTCTTGCGCGCCCGCATCAGCATCATGCGGCCTGCCTGTGTCTGAGGCTGTCGAGGGCGGGGGCGTCGGCAACGGGGCCATAGAGCGCCAGCGCGGTACGCGCACTGGTGGCCATCTCGGCGGCGAAGTCGCGCACGCCCGCAGCCGTCACGGCTTCGAGCTTTTCGACAACTTCAGCAAGCGGTGGCACCCGGTCCCAGATCTGGGTCATTCGGGCGAGGCGTTCGGCACGGCTCGAGCAGCCCTCGAGACCCATGAGCATGCCGGCCTTCATCTGCGCGCGGGCGCGCTCGACCTCTACCTCGCTCATGTCATCGGCGGCACGGGATATCTCGGAGAGCGTGATCTCGGAGAGCTCGCCCAGCTCGTCCGCGGAGGTTCCGGCGTAGATGGTCATCATGCCGCTGTCGGCATAGGCGCCTGCCTGCGAGAAGATCGTGTAGCAGAGCCCGCGCTTTTCGCGCACTTCCTGGAAGAGGCGCGAGGACATGCCGCCACCGAGTGCAGAGGCGTAGATCTGCGCGGTGAAGATCGCATCGTCGCGGTAGGTTGGGCCTTCGAAGGCCATGGCCACATGCGCTTGTTCGAGATCCTTGACCACGCGCCGCTCGCCGCCGATGAAGCGCGCAGGCTCGAAGGTGCTGGGCGCACGGCATTCGAGCGCGCCGAAGAGCGCCTCGGCCTGGGCCACGAGCGCATCATGATCGACCCTGCCGGCGGCGGCGAGAATCATCTTCTCGGGACCATAATGCTCGGCGACAAAGCCTGTCAGATCCTCGCGACTGAAGTCTTGCACGCGCTCGGCGGGGCCGAGGATCGTCCGGCCGATAGCCTGACCGGGGTAGGCTTCTTCCTGGAGCCAGTCGAAAATCACGTCATCGGGTGTGTCCAGTGCCTGACCGATTTCCTGGAGAATCACGCCGCGCTCAACTTCGATCTCGCTTTCGTCGAACACCGGATTGAGCAGGATGTCCCCGATCACATCGACCGCAAGGGGAACATCGGCAGCCAGCACGCGGGCAAAATAGGCCGTGGTTTCGCGGCTGGTATAGGCGTTGATATAGCCGCCGACATTCTCTATCGCCTCGGCGATGTCGAGCGCCGAGCGGGTCTTCGTGCCCTTGAAAGCCATGTGTTCGAGAAAATGGGCAATACCGTTCTGCTCGGGCGTTTCGTCGCGGGCTCCGGCGGTGATCCAGACGCCGACGGAGGCGGACTGGATGCCGGGCATCTCTTCCGTGACGACGCGGAAGCCGTTGGAAAGTGTATGGGTGCGAATGGTCAAGCGGTGATCCGTTCCTTGATGAGGGTTTGAAGGGCGGCGAGATCATTGGGCGCGCGGGTGACGCGCTCATGGTCGGTCATCATGTCGGCCATGCGTGGGGGCAGGGCGGGGCGCTGGCCGGTGGCGGCCTCGACCGCATCGGGGAACTTGGCGGGATGGGCCGTGGCCAGCGTGATCATCGGCGTGGCTGGGTCGAGGTGATCCTCAGCAACTTTCACCCCCACGGCGGAATGCGGGCAGAGCAGCTCGCCTGTCGTTTCCGACAGTCTCGCAATGGTGGCGCTGGTCTCATCCTCTGAGGCGCGGCCGCTGTCATAGCTTTCGCGCAAGGCCTGCAATGCGCCTTGGCTGACTGAAAAGCCGCCCTCTTTCAGCTCGTTCATGAGCTGGGCGACGGGCGCGGCCTCGCGGCCATAGGCCTCGAAGAGGGCGCGCTCGAAATTGGAGCTGACCTGGATGTCCATCGAGGGGCTGATCGAGGGCGTGACGCCATCGGGCCTGTAGTCCGAGGACGACAGGCAACGGTGCAAAATGTCGTTCTGGTTTGTCGCGACGACGAGCCGCTCGATCGGCAGGCCCATGCGCTTGGCGATATGGCCTGCGAAGATGTCGCCGAAGTTGCCCGTGGGCACAGTGAAGCTCACGGGGCGCTCAGGCGCGCCGAGCGAGACTGCGGAGGTGAAGTAGTAGACCACCTGCGCCAGAACGCGCCCCCAGTTGATCGAGTTGACCCCGGCAAGGCTGACGGCATCGCGGAAGGCGAAATCGTTGAACATGTCCTTCACGCGGGCCTGACAATCGTCGAAGTCGCCGTCGATGGCCAGGGCATGGACGTTGTCCTCGGGTGGCGTGGTCATCTGGCGGCGCTGAACTTCGGAGACGCGTCCATGGGGAAACAGGATGAAGACATCGACGTTGGACAAGCCGCGGAAGGCTTCGATGGCTGCGGAGCCGGTATCGCCAGAAGTTGCCCCGACGATGGTGATCCGCTTTCCGGAGCGCGAAAGCGCGGCCTGGAACATCTGGCCGATGATCTGCATCGCGAAATCCTTGAACGCGAGCGTCGGTCCGTGGAACAGCTCAAGCAGGAAATGGCCCGGGCCGAGCTGCACAAGCGGCGCCCGGGCGGTGTGCTCAAAGCCCGCATAAGCCTTGACGATCAGCCTGCGGAACTCTTCATCCGAGAAGGTCCCGCCGATGAAGGGGCGCATGATGCGAAAAGCGGCGTCTTCGTAGGGCAGGCCATGCAACGCGGCGATCTCGGATGCGTTCAGCGTGGGAATCTCTTGCGGTAGGTAGAGACCGCCGTCGCGTGCCAGCCCGGTCATCATGGCTTCCTCGAAGGACAGGACGGGAGCCTTGCCACGGGTCGAGATGTATTTCATGTCTTAGGCGTCCTTGCGCGGCGTTTGAGGAAGTAGGCGGTCATTATCACCCAAGTTACGGCCAATCCATACCAAGTGATGATGTATTCCAGATGGCGATTGGGAATGCCGGAGGTGTCCATGGGCAGCGGAGTGATAGCATCGTGCTCTGGTTCCAGAGCGCGCGCCACGATGAGGAGCGGCTCGGTATCGAGCGCTTCGGCCATGACGGGGACCTCGCGAGCATACCAGATGTTGCCGCTCCGATCGTTCTCGGGCGTGTAGCTGTCGCGCTCGTCCGGCCAGTGCAGGTTGCCCGTGACCGTGGCCGCATTCTGCGGCACGCTCATGTCCTTGCGCGCGGTAGGGATGAAGCCGCGATCGACCATCACACGGCGGCCTTCGGTTTCGAAGGCCTGCACGAGGCGGTAGCCGGCGCCCACGTCACGCGTGGAGACGAGTAAGCGCAGGGGCGTGCCGACAAAGCGGCCCACGGTGCGCGAAGCAAGGAACTGGTGCGTTTCGGGATTGGCCTTATCTGGCAGCGCCACGGGCGCGGCGGCGAGCATGGCCTCGAGCTCAGCAAGATAGGCCTCTTTCTCGGCCAGGCGGCGCACTTGCCAGGTTCCCAGCGATACCAGGACCACGAGGACAATGGTGGAGACGATGAGAAAGGGCAGGGTGCGGTTCATGGTGTTCCGAATTTGCTTGTGCGAGCCTAAAGCGCTTCGCGTTATACCTGAGGCACGAAAGTAACTCGAAGTTCTCAAGAGGTCCAACCGTTGCGCGCTGGTTGCATGCCGCAAGGCGAAAGCGGCTTGGTGCTGTCTCAAAAAACGAAGCGCCCCGCGGGTTGCACGGGGCGCTTTCATGTCCGTTCCGAAAGCGTCGGGCCTCAGGCGCCCCAGATATAGATCGAGGCGAAAAGGAAGAGCCAGACCACGTCGACGAAGTGCCAGTACCATGCGGCCGCTTCGAAGCCGACATGGCTTTCCTGAGTGAAATGGCCTGCCATGAGGCGGAAGAGGCAGACGGCCAGAAAGATCGTTCCGATGACGACGTGAAAGCCATGAAAGCCCGTGGCCATGAAGAAGTTGGCGCCGTAGATGTTCCCCGCGAAGCCGAAGCCTGCATGCGTGTACTCATAGATCTGGAACGCCGTGAAAATGAGCCCCAAGGCGACGGCGAGAATCAGACCCCATTTCATGTCTTCGCGGTTGTTCTCATGTGCAATGGCATGGTGCGCCCATGTGGCCGCCGCGCCCGAGCACAACAGGATCAGTGTGTTGATCAGTGGCAGGTGCCAGGGGTCGAAGGTCTCTATGCCGGCCGGGGGCCACTGGCCGTCAACCATCGGGCTGTCCGGGCCCATCGGATAGAGGGCGTGCTTGAAGAACGACCAGAACCAGGCAAGAAAGAACATTACTTCCGAGATGATGAAGAGCAACACGCCATAGCGCAGGCCGATCTGCACCACGTTGGTGTGATCTCCGGCCTCGCCTTCTCTCACTACATCGGCCCACCAGCCGTACATCACGTAGAAGGTGAACAGAAAGCCGACAATCATGATCCAGGGCGTGATGTCGTGGAAGTAGAGCACCGCTCCAAAGAGTAGCGTGAAGCCCGCCAGCGCGCCCAGAAGCGGCCAGGCGGAAGGCTCGAGAATGTGATAGTCGTGGTTTTTTTCGTGCGCCATGTTGTCCCTCGTTGGAGGTTGTTGAAGTCAGTTAATGTCGGTTTCGGCTTCGCTGTCCAGAGCTGCTTGTTGCTCGGGCAGGTCGATTTCGTAGAAAGTGTAGCCCAGTGTGATCGTATGGACATATTTCGCGTCGCGATCGTCCACGATTTCGGGGTCGACATAGAATGTCACGGGCATTTGTACCGTCTCGCCGGGCTCGAGCACCTGCTCTTCGAAGCAGAAACAGTCGATCTTGGTGAAGAAGCCACCGGCCTCGTAGGGCGTGACATTGTAGCTGGCCGAGCCCGCGATAGGCCGGTCCGTTGGGTTGGAGGCTTCGTAGAAAGCAAGGCCGGTTTCGCCGATGCGGATTTCCATCTCGCGTTGCATGGGCTTGAAGCCCCAGGGAAAATCACGCTCCTTGGAGGCGTCGAATCGCACCTTGATCGTTTGGTCGAGGACGGTCTCGGAGCCTTCGGAGGCCACGCCGGTGACGCCGCCGAAACCGGTGACTCGGCAGAACCAGTCATAAAATGGCACGGAGGCCCAGGCGAGGCCTCCCATAATGACGACAACGCCCACTGTCTGGGCAAGTGTCTTGTTCTTTCCTTCAAGAGCCATCTCAGTCGCTTCCTTCTTTGGTTGTGGAAGTTTCTGTCCCTTGAGCCGCAGCTTCTTCGGCGCGTATTTTTTCTGCGCGCTCTGCGTTTTGAGTAGTGAGCTTCACATAGGTCATGCCCATGATGAGAAAGACGAATGCGCCGAGCACGAGGCCGAGGCCGACATTACGCGAACGGCGGCGCCTGTGAATCTCGTGCTCCACGCGGATATCTGCTTTCTGCGCGCTCATGCCCAGCCTCCCAGGCCGTAGGCAGCCAGGGCCTTCTCGGCCAGGATGGCGAGGAAGTGGGCGAAGAGGTAAAGGAGCGAAAGGGCGAAGAACCGCTTTTCCGTCCTGTAGCTGTCGGCGTCGGCCTGCGCTTCATCGCGCCGCCAGATGTCCCATGCGCCTTTGAGAAAGGCGAGGTTGAGCAGCACCGAGGCCGCCAGGTAGAGCGGACCCCCGATGCTCGTGAAGCCGGTGCCGATGGCGATGGGCGCCAGAAGAATCGTGTAGACGATGATGTGCAGGCGTGTGGACTTGCGGCCATGTGTCACCGTAAGCATCGGGACACCTGCATCGCGGTAATCGGATTTCATGAAAAGCGCGAGTGCCCAGAAATGTGGCGGGGTCCACATGAAGATGAGCGTGAACATGAGCACGCTTTCGACAGAGACGCCGCCTGTGGCCACGGCCCAGCCGATCATCGGGGGAAAGGCACCCGCGGCGCCGCCAATTACGATGTTCTGGGGTGTCCAGCGCTTGAGCCACATCGTGTAGATCACGACATAGAAGAAGATGGTGAAGGCCAGCAATCCGGCGGCGACATAGTTGGATGCCAGGCCCAGCATGATGACCGAAAAGGCCGCCAGGAACATTCCGAAGGCGAAGGCCTCGCCCTCGGTGATCCGGCCCGTGGGAATCGGGCGGCTTTGCGTACGGCGCATGATGCGGTCGATATCGGCGTCCCACCACATGTTGAGCGCGCCGGACGCGCCGCCACCGATGGCAATGAAGAGGATGGCCGAGAAGGCGAGCAGCGGGTGCACGGACCCGGGCGCAGCCAGTAGACCGACAAGCGCAGTGAAGACGACAAGCGACATCACGCGCGGCTTCAGCAGGGCGAAATAGTCGCCGAACTGTGCTTCACCCGTGTCAAGCCGGCTATCTATTGACGCGTCACTCATGGCTCACTTTCGAAGTCAGGATCAGGGTTGGCGGCGGGGCAGTTGCACTGCCCCGCGCTGAGGATCAGTCGGCCGAGGCCAGCTTGACGGGGTCGGCCTCGAGGCCGGCATATTCCGCCTTCGCCTCTGCAAGCCAGGTGTCATAATCCTCCTGGCTGACAACTTCGACGGTGATCGGCATATATGCATGGTCCTTGCCGCAAAGCTCGGAACACTGGCCGAAATAGGTCCCTTCCTTCTCGGCGGTGAACCAAAGCTGTGCGAGGCGGCCGGGAACGGCGTCCTGCTTCACGCCGAAGGCGGGGATGGTCCAGCTGTGGATCACGTCGGCACCCGTCACGGTCATGACGACGGTCTTGTCAACGGGGACGACGACGCGCGTGTCAGTGGCCAGAAGATACTCGTCCTCGTTATACCCGTTCTCGGCAAGCTCTTCGCGCGGGAGCATGAAGCTGTCGAAGCCGAAATCCTCGTCGGTATATTCATAGCCCCAATACCACTGGTAGCCGGTGACCTTGATGTTCACCTCACCCTCGGGGATGATCTGCTGCTTGAACAGGACAGGCAGGGAGAACGCGCCGATGAAGAGAAGAATCAGGATCGGGACAAGCGTCCATGTCACCTCGATCGGCGTGTTGTGCGTGAACGAGGCAGGATTCGGGTTCGCCTTCCGATTGAAGCGGAAGATGATGTAAAGCACGAGGCCGATGACCAGCGCACAGATCGCGAAGATGATCCAGTTGATCATCGTGTCCAGCCAGATGATGTCGCGCATCAGTTCGGTGGCCGCGGGCTGGAAGTTAAGGCCGCCATCGACGGGCTTGCCCGTCACTTCGGCGTCTTGCGCCATCGCCGGCAGCGCCAGGAAGGCCGTGAAAAGCGCCGTGAGGTAGGAGAGAATTCGCATGGTTCACCCTGATCGGTTGAGTATCTGTGTTTATCCTGAGACAAGAGGGCCGGAGACTCAACGCCCAAGGCCTCTTGCGTATTGGAGCGTCAAAAACCACATATTGGCCAGCGAGACAATATTCACGCTTGCGTCAAAGAGACGCTTTTCTTGATTTAAATCAAAAAAGAGCCCGACGCCACCCGAAAGGAAGATCATGAGTGAGACGCCATTCCGCCCCTTCGAGAGCGATCTGGATGAAGACAGGGCATTGAAAACGCTTGAAAACGCCTGTTCGGGCGCAGATGATGGGGAACTGTTCCTCGAGCGTATGCGCTCGGAATCGCTCGTGCTAGATGACGGTCGGGTCAAGACTGCGAGTTTTGACACTCATCAAGGCTTCGGGCTGCGCGCGGTCCGCGGAGATGTGACGGGCTATGCCCATAGCACGGAAATGAGCGAAGCCGCGCTTGTCCGCGCCGCCGAGACGGCGCGGTTGGCGGTGGCCGATGGTGGCGGGACGCAGGCCGGTGCGCCACGGCGCACGAACAGGGCCCTATACGAGGACATCGACCCGATCGCCAGCGCCGAACTCCCGGCCAAGCTCGATATCCTGCGCGAGATCGATGCCTATGCACGTGGCCTGGACAAGCGTGTCGTGCAGGTGACGGCGTCGGTTTCGGCAAGCTATCAGGAGGTCGAGATCCTGCGCCCGGACGGCGCACGCTTTGCCGACAAACGCCCGATGGCGCGGCTCAACGTGGCGGTGATCGTAGAAGAGAACGGTCGCCGCGAGAGTGGGCACGCGGGCGGTGGTGGACGCTTCGGTCTCACCGGTCTGCTCGCGCCGAAGGATTGGCAGGCCAAGGCGCGCGAGGCGCTGCGCATCGCTCTGGTCAATCTCGAGGCCGTGCCGGCCCCGGCCGGTCAGATCGACGTGGTGCTGGGGCCGGGCTGGCCCGGGATCCTGCTGCACGAGGCGATCGGCCATGGCCTCGAAGGCGATTTCAACCGCAAGGGCAGCTCGGCCTTCGCCGGGCTCATGGGCCAGCAGATTGCCGCGCGGGGCGTGACCGTGCTGGACGACGGGACAATTCCCGATCGCCGCGGCTCGCTCAGCATAGACGATGAGGGCACGCCCTCGGGCAAGAACGTGCTGATCGAGGACGGTGTTCTGGTCGGCTACATGCAGGACCGCCAGAATGCGCGACTCATGGGCGTGGAGCCGACAGGCAACGGGCGCCGCGAGAGTTTTGCCCACACGCCCATGCCGCGAATGACGAACACCTACATGCTGGGCGGCCAGGCCGACCCGAAAGACATTCTGGCAGATCTCGAAGACGGCATCTGGGCCGTGGGCTTCGGCGGCGGGCAGGTTGATATCACAAACGGCAAGTTCGTCTTTTCCTGCACCGAGGCCTACCGCGTGAAGAACGGCAAGGTTCTGGAGCCGGTAAAGGGAGCCACACTCATCGGTGACGGGGCGACGGCGCTGAAGAACATCCAGGCGCTCGGCAATGACATGGCGCTTGATCCGGGCATGGGCAACTGCGGCAAGGCGGGGCAATGGGTCCCTGTCGGGGTGGGCCAGCCGACGGTACGCATCGGCGGCCTGACCGTGGGTGGCGCAGCGGCTTGACCGCGGCACTGGCTGTCTGGTTAACTCAGACAGGCAACAAAACGAGGCGCTGATGTGTTTTTCGGCAGAGGCGAGCTTTTCCGCAGCGGCATTGCTTGTGCCTGTCGGCCTTTACACGGTGTCGAAAGCGCGGCGAGAAATGCCGGGCTGGACGCTTTTCGCATCATTTCCTCTGGTGTTCGGTGTGCAGCAGGCGCTGGAAGGCGCGGTCTGGCTCGGTCTTGACGCGGGTGACCCCGAACTGACCTATTGCGCGGCGCGCGGCTTTCTCTTCTTTTCCAACTTTTTCTGGCCTGTCTGGGTGCCGCTGGCCGCGTGGTGGCTCGAAGAAGAGGCGTCGCGCAAGCGCATGATGTCCTTGCTTGCGATGCTCGGCTTCTTCTTTGGCCTGGCGGCCTTCCTGCCGACGGTTCTCGAGGGCTACGCCTTGCAGGTCGGCATCGAGGATCACTCCGTCACCTATCAAACCCGACTGCTCGATGAAGGCTGGATCAGCCGACCGATCGTGGAAATGGTCTACGCGTTGATCATATTGTCATCGCTCTTGCTCTCCTCAGAGCGCGGCATACGCATTTTCGGCGGGCTCATCCTTTTGGCCTTCGTTGCCACCTATGGCGCCTACTATCACGCACTTATTTCGGTCTGGTGCTTCTTCGCGGCGGTTCTGTCGCTCTATCTCGTCTTGGCAATGCGCCGCGCGGGGCAGGTGGGGGTCGCGGCCCAGCGAGGCGCGGCCTGAAAATCTAGGCCCCCTCGAACGCGCATAGAGTTTCCACGTCCATCCCCATGGCTTCGATCTTATTGCGCCCGCCCAGCTCGGGCAGATCGATGATGAAGGAGCAGCCGATGATTTCGCCACCAAGGCGCTCGATCAGCTTGATCCCGGCCTCGGCCGTGCCTCCTGTTGCGAGCAGGTCGTCGACCATGAGGACCTTCTCGCCCGGCTGGATCGCATCGTCATGGACCTCGACCACGGCCTCGCCGTATTCGAGCGCGTAGTCCTCCGAGATCACGGCGCCGGGCAGCTTGCCCTTCTTGCGGATCGGGACGAACCCCAGCGAAAGCTGGTGCGCGATGGCACCGCCAAGGATGAAACCGCGGGCCTCGAGGCCGACGACTTTGTCGATTTCCATCCCCGCATAAGGATGCAACATCTGGTCGATCGCCATGCGGAAGCCGCGCGGATCGGCGAAGAGCGTCGTCACATCGCGGAACATGATCCCTTCATGCGGGAAGTCGACGATGGTGCGGATATAGTCTTTAACGGTTTTCATGTGTTTCCTCAGGTGGCTGCACGGCGGAGCGTGGCTGTCATGATACCCATTGCGATGAGCGTCGCCCCGCCTGCACGGGTCATGTTTGCAAGCACGGCGGAGCGCGAGACCACGCGGCGCATGGAACTTGCCAGAAGCGCGTAAGCGAGCGCATTGAGCGCGGCGAGAGCGACGAAGGTGACGATCAGGAGCGCCGCTTGCGCCAGGAGCGGCGCGGCAGGGTCAAGGAACTGCGGCACGAAGGCGATGAAAAAGGCGATGGACTTGGGGTTGAGTGCGGTGACGGCGGCGGCATGGGAGAAGACGGAGCGCGGCGTGACGCTTCGCCCGGCCTCGGGCAGCTCGAGCCCGTGCTCGCGCGCCGAAAGCAGCAATTTCACACCCATGTAGACCAGATAGGCCGCGCCGATCCACTTCAGCACGCTGAAGGCGAGGCTCGAGGCCATGACGAGAGCGCCGAGCCCCGCGAGTGAGGCTGTCATGGCGAGAAGATCGCCGAGGGCGACGCCGGACACCGAGGCGAGCGCCATGGAGCGGCCCTTGGAGAGCGCGTAGCTCAGCACAAGCAGGACCGTCGGACCCGGGATTGCCAGCAGAACGGTCGAGGCGACCACGAAGGTGATCCAGGTTTCGAACGTCATGATATGACGACTCTCTCAACGCATGCCTTTCGGGCAGTCAGCGGCCTCATAGCATGCGGCCTGCGACGGCGTCGAGCCTGCCGACGAGGTCCGCATCGCGCGCTTCCGGTGCGGTGAGAATCGCGTATTCCAGAGCGCGGTCGCAGCCATGTGGGCATGGCGCGCGGTCGGGGCCCAGAAGGGCTGGGAGACCGCTGACCAGATCGCGGCCCTTGTCGGCATTGCCCATCAAGGTCGCGATGATCTCGGAAACATCGACTTCACCATGCTCGGGATGCCAGCTGTCATAATCGGTGATCATCGCGATCGAGGCGTAGCAGAGCTCGGCTTCGCGGGCGAGCTTGGCCTCTGGCATGTTGGTCATGCCGATCACGTCGGCCCCCCAATCCTCGCGGTACATGCGGCTTTCGGCCAGGGTAGAAAACTGCGGCCCCTCCATGGCGAGGTAGGTGCCGCCCTTGTGCATGGTGATGCCGGCCGCTCGTCCTGCCTGATGGCAGGCCTCGCCGAGGCGCGGGCAGGTGGGATGGGCCACCGAGACATGGGCGACGCAGCCTGGCCCGAAGAAGCTTTTTTCGCGGGCAAAAGTGCGATCAATGAATTGGTCCACGATCACGAAGTCGCCGGGCTTCATCTCCTCGCGGAAGGAGCCGCACGCCGAGACGGAGACGACATCGGTGACGTCGAGCCGTTTGAGAGCGTCGATATTGGCGCGGTAAGGTACCGAGGAAGGCGAGTGGACATGGCCGCGCCCGTGGCGCGGCAGGAAGGCCATGTCGACGCCGCCGAGGGTCCCGGTGAGGATGGCATCCGAGGGAGAGCCCCAGGGCGTCGTTACAGTGGTCCACTCGGCGCCTTGGAGGCCTTCGATGTCGTAGAGGCCCGATCCGCCGATCACCCCGATCCTTGTCTGGCTCATCTCTCTCTCCCTGCGTTAGCTTCGAGGATTTGTGGCGCGCCGAGCGGGCAATGGCAAGGGGCGCTCGGGAGCAAAGTCCGCTCATGGCTGTGCGGAGGCGATCGCGTCGAGATGTTCTGGGAAATCGCGCGCCGGGATGCTCGCTGCACGCACAAGCTGATCGAAATGCTGCGTCAGGGCGGAGATGCGTTCTGTATCACGAAAAGTGAGATAGTCGCGGCCCACGTAGAGCGCGGCGAGCAGGGGGCCGAAGATCGTCACAGGCGCCGAGAACAGGCGTCGGGCATCGAAGAGATAGATGCGCAGCCGTGGGTAGAGCTGATCGTGCAGGTCCTTGAAGCGCGCGATCTGGCCTTCGCGGATC
>JAWLEL010000336.1:0-3345 GCA_041686165.1 Lentibacter sp. | reverse complement strand
ATCGGGCTGACGGGATACACGCATTGCTTCGACGTTCCCAAGTGAGGCCCGGATGAAAACGGTCGGCATTCTCGGCGGCATGGGGCCGGAAGCGACGGTGCTGCTCATGCAGAAGGTGCTGGCGGCGGTCCCTGCGGCGGATGATGCGGACCATGTGCCGCTCATCGTGCATCAGAACCCCCAGGTGCCCTCGCGCATCGCCGCGCTGATCGAGGGGACGGGTGAAGACCCGGCCCCCACCCTGAGACAGATGGCGCGCGATCTCAAGGCGGCGGGCGCCGAGGCGCTGGCCATGCCGTGCAACACGGCGCATCACTACGCGCCCGCTCTGGCGGGCGAGGGGCTGCCCTTTCTCGACATGACCGAGGCGACAGCGGCGCGGCTCACGGGCCGCGTGGGGATGCTGGCCTCGCCAGCCGTGCGCAAAACGGGCGTTTTTGATGCCGCGTTTGACGCGCGCGGGATCGCGCCTGTCTGGGCCGAGGAAGAGGCGCTGCTGGCTCTTATTCGCGCCGTGAAGTCAGGCGGCGGTGACGGGGCCGAGTTGCGGCGGATCGCGGAGCAACTGAAGTCAGCGGGTGCCGAGCGCCTGCTCGTGGCCTGCACGGAGCTTTCGCTGATGAGCGATGGGCTTGAGGGGTTTGACTGGCTCGACAGTCTCGATGCGCTCACCGAGGAAATCGTCACTTTCGCGCGCGGATGAGCGCCGCCTCGGCGGATGGCCTATCTCGACAGCCAGCCGCCATCGACAGGCAGGATGGCTCCGTGGATGAAATCGGCCATGTCACTGGCCAGGAAAGCGACCGGCCAGGCGATCTCTTCCGGCTCTCCCCAGCGGCCGGCGGGCACACGCGCCATGAGCGCAGCAGTTCTCTGTGCATCCTGTTGCAGCGCGGAGGTCACGTCCGTTGCCACGTATCCCGGCGCGACGGCATTCACGTTGACGCCAGACGCGGCCCATTCATTGGCCAAAGCATGCGTAAGCTGTGCCACCGCGCCCTTGGCTGCCGCGTAGCCGGGCACGAGGATACCCCCCTGAAAAGACAGGACCGAGGCGGTGTTGATGATCTTGCCGTGGCCGCGCGCGAGCATCTTTGCGCCAAGTGCGCGGCTGAGCAGGAAGACGGCATCGAGATTGACGGCCATGACGGCGTCCCAGTCTTGGGTGCTGTGCGTTGCAGCCTCCTCGCGGCGAATGATCCCGGCGTTGTTCACGAGGATATCAATCGGGGCGGCGTCGGCGTCCAGCGCTGCCAGCAACCTGTCAATCGCGTCGCGGTCCGACAGGTCGCAATCCATCGGGATGAACTGCCCTGAAAGCCCCTCGAAGTCCCGGGCAAGCTCTTGCGCGTTCCGCGAGATCGCCGTGCCGATTCCGATCACGTCCGCGCCACATCTGGCCAGCACCCGGGCGATGGCGAGGCCGATCCCCCGGCTGGCCCCGGTGACGAGCGCCGTCTTCCCGCGCAGGTCTATTTCGGGGCGTTGCGTGGCCATCAGATCATGATCCTGCGTGGATCCGCGATCAGCCCGGCCAGATAGCTCATGAAGCGCGCGGCATCCGCGCCGTTGATCACGCGGTGATCATAGCTCAGATCGAGCGGGACCATCGGCACGGGGCGGGGGGTGTCGCCCTCCCAGACAGTGACGGTCTCGGTGCGGGTGATCCCGAGGATGGCGACTTCGGGGGGGTTGACGATCGGGGTGAAGCCGATGCCTCCGATGCCGCCGAGGTTGGTGATCGTCATCGACGCGCCGCCCATCTCGTCGGGGCCGACTTTGCGGTTCTGCGCGCGTCCCGCCAGATCGGCGATCTCGGCGGCGATCTGCCAGAGCCCCTTGCGGTCCACGTCACGGACGACCGGGACCATGAGGCCATGGGCGGTGTCGACGGCGATGCCGATATGGACGTAGCCCTTGAGCGTGAGCGTCTGCCCATCGGGCGAGAGAGAGGCGTTGAAGCGCGGGAACTCGCGCAGCGCGCGGGCGAGCGCCTTGGCCTGAAAAGCAAGCGCGGTGAGCTTGACGCCGCGGGCCTGGGCCTCGGGCTTCAGTTCGGCGCGCAGCGCTTCGATGGCAGTGACATCGGCGCGGTCGTGATGCGTGACCTGAGGGATGAGCGCATTCGCGGCCCCGAGATTGGCCGCGGCCACCTGGGCAAAACGGGTCATCGGCTCTTCTGTGACGGGGCCATACTGGCTGTGATCCACATCCCAATAGGAAGTGTCGCCGACTGGGCCTGCGGCGGGTCTGCCTTCGCCGGTCCTTTCAAGATCCTCGGGGCCGATCGTGGTGCGGCCGAGATCGGCGGCGAGCTTGTCGATATCGACGCCCTTGTTCAGCGCCAGAGCGCGGGTCGAGGGAGAGGCTTTCACATCGTTCATATCCGCCTCCCTACCAGCTTGCCGAGATGTATTGGGTTTCCATGAACTCCAGCATACCCTCATGTCCGCCCTCGCGTCCAATGCCCGATTGCTTCACGCCGCCGAAAGGGGCCGCGGGGTCCGAGACGAGACCACGGTTGAGCCCGACCATGCCGTATTCGAGCCGCTCGCAGACTTGCAGCGCGCGTTTGAAATCCTCCGAGAAGACATAGGCGACGAGGCCATATTCGGTGTCATTGGCCCTTGCGATGACCTCTTCCTGCTCCTTGAAGGTCTGGATCGCGGCGACGGGGCCGAAGATCTCGTCCTTCACGCAGTCGGCATCCTCGGAGACGTTCGACAGGACGGTCGGCGGATAGTAGAAGCCCTTGCCCTCCGGCGCCTTGCCGCCACATTCGATTTTCGCGCCCTTTTCCACGGCATCGGCGACGAAAGCGGCGACCTTGTCGCGCGTGTCGGCGTTGACCAGTGGGCCGACATCAACGCTCGGGTCTGTCCCGTCACCCAGCTTGAGCGCGGACATCCGCTCGGTCAGGCGCCTGGTGAATTCCTCGGCGATGCCGTCTTGCACGTAAATGCGGTTGGCCGCTGTGCAGGCCTCGCCGAGATTTCGCATCTTGGCAAGCATCGTGCCTTCGATGGCCGTTTCCATGTCGGCATCGTCGAAGACCACGACCGGCGCATTGCCGCCCAGCTCCATTGCGGGCTTGAGAACCTGATCGGCGGCGCTTTTCAGAAGCTTCTGGCCGACACCCGTGGAGCCTGTGAAGCTGACGACGCGGACGCGCGGATCATGGAGCATGTGATCGACCAGCGCGCCCGTCTTGCGGCTCGGCAGGACGTTGACGAGGCCCGGGGGAACGCCCGCCTCCTCCAGAAGCGGCATCAGCGCCAGCATGGTCAGCGGCGTTTCGGACGCGGGCTTGATGATCACACCGCAGCCCGCTGCCAGCGCGGGGGC
>JAWLEL010000335.1:0-3349 GCA_041686165.1 Lentibacter sp. | reverse complement strand
ATCACGCCGCTCTTCACCGTGCTCACCAACGGCGAGCCGGTCTTCTTCGGACAGGTCGGCCTGCCGGGGCTGAGGCTGATCGAAGGCATCGCCCTGATGGTCCAGCAATGCATGATCCTCATGCCCTTCATCATGGCCTACAGCTTCCTGCGCTCCGAGACGGACCTGCGCGATATCCTCTTCGCCCTGGTTGCGCTCGGCCTTGTTTACTCCGTCCTGTTGCTCGTCGAGATACGCCTGAGCCCGCAGCTCAACCTCTGGATCTATGGCTATTATCAGCATCACTTCGACCAGCTCATGCGCCTCGGGGGCTTTCGGCCTATCGTGTTTCTCTATCACGGCCTCTGGGTCGCGCTCTTCGCGATGATGATGCTGGGGGCCGCGGCGGCCCTCTTCCGAGGCTCCCGGGGCAAGGCCAAGCTCTTTTATGGCGGCGTCACAGGGTATTTCGGTGTCGTCCTGGTGCTGTGCAAATCGGTGGCGTCGCTGCTTTACGCCGCCGTGCTCGTGCCGATGATCCTCTTGGCGGGCCGCCTCTGGCAGTTCCGCCTCGCGGCAATGCTGGCTTTTCTCGCTGTAACCTACCCGATCATGAAGGGGCTCGATTGGGTGCCCGAGCAATACATGCTGGAGCAGGCCGAGGCGATCGACCCGGACCGCGCAGGCTCGCTCCGCTTCCGCTTCGACAACGAGCGCGTGCTGCTCGACCGCGCCTTGCTCAAGCCCGTGTTCGGCTGGGGCAGTTGGGGGCGGAATCATATCCTCGATCCCGTCACCGGCGCGCTGCTCACCGTGACGGACGGGCGCTGGATCATCACCATCGGCGTTTTCGGCTGGGTCGGCTACCTGGCCGAGTTCCTGCTTTTCTCCTGGCCGCTCTTCGTGCTGCTGGCGCGAAGTTTCGTGCTGACCCGCGAAGACCACACCGCCCCCTGGCTCGGCGCGCTGGCGCTCATCCTCGGGTTCAACCTCTTCGATCTTCTGCCCAACGCGACGATCACGCCGCTCACCTGGCTTCTGAGCGGGGCCCTGCTGGGTTACGTCGAGCACCACATGCCCCGGCGCAGACGGGTCAAAGAGCCGATCAAGACGGTCATGTGAAGGAAAAGACGTGGCGAAATTGCGTGTTCTGATCGTTGCCGACGAATGCAACCCCGAATGGCCATCGCTGCCCCTCGTGGGTTACAAATATGCCCGCGAGATCGCAAAGCACTGCGACGTGACCATCGCCACCCATGTGCGCAACCGCGAGAACATCGAGAAAGCGGGCGTCGGGCTGGACGTGACCTATCTCGACAACGAATACATCGCCGCGCCCATGTTCCGCCTCGCGCGCTGGCTGAGGGGGGGCGAGGACGTCGCCTGGTCGACCTCGATGATGATGAACTACCTGCCCTATCTCGCCTTCGAGCGCGAAGTCTGGAAACACTTCCGCCCGGCGCTGGCGGCAGGGGCTTTCGACATCGTCCACCGGATCACGCCCATGTCGCCCACCCTGCCGAGCTATCTCGCGGGCAAGGTGCGCCAGCCCTTCGTGATCGGCCCGCTCAACGGCAATCTCGACTGGCCGAAGGACTTCCTCGCCGAGCAGGCGCGCGAGAAGGAGAAGATGCGCCGCCTGCGCGGCCTCTACAAATACCTGCCCTATGCCCGCAGCACCTATGACAGGGCCGCCGCCGTGCTCACCGCTTTCGCGCACACGCGGGCTGACCTGGCCCGCGTCGAGGAGGCGCGCATCGTCCGCGTTCCCGAGATCGGCTTCGACCCGGATATCTTCCACGCGAAAGGCACGAAACCGGCCGGCCAGCGCGGGACCGATGGCAAGCTGCATTTCCTCTACGCGGGCCGCCTCGTGCCCTACAAACTGCCCGAACTGCCCATCCGCGCCTTCGCCGCCTCCGAAAAGTTGCGCGGGCATCACCTGCACATCCTCGGCAGTGGCCCCGAGGAGCCGCGGATGCGCGCGCTCATAGCCGAGCACGGGCTGGAAGGCTGCGTGAGCATGGAAGGGCGCAAGTCACAAGCCGAGGTGGCCGAGATGATGCGCGCCTGCGACGGCTTCATCTTTCCCTCCATCCGCGAGCTGGGCGCAGGCGTGGTGATCGAGGCGATGGCCTGCGGGATGCACTGCCTCGTGGCGGATTACGGCGCGCCCGGCGCGCTGGCCGCGAAGGGCAGGGGTGATGCCGTGCCCATCGCGCCGCTGGAGGACATGGTGGCCGCCTTCACCGCGCGGCTTGACGCCTGCGTGGAGGGCCCTGCGCATATGGCAACCTGCGCCGCCCGCGCGAAAGCTTACGCCGAAGATGGCTACACCTGGGCGCAAAAGGGCCAGCACGCCGAAGCCCTCTACCGCGCGGTGCTGAGCGGCGATGACCTGCGCGGGTTTGATTTCGGGTAGGGGTGGGGCTCTGCGATAAGACGCTTTCTGTCTGATTGATCTGAAGCCCGGGGCCGGAATAGCACCGAAGGTGCCCGGCCCCTCGCCAGGCCGCCCGCACGGGCTGGCGACTGGTTAGGCTTGGCGCACCGCTCCGATCTATTTCGGATTTGGCAGGGATAAAGCGCTGCTGCGCCACCGATGGATCGCCACCCCGCGGCCTGGCGAGGGGCCGCGCAGCGTGAGCGGCTGTCAAACCGCATGATGCTGGCACGATTTGCCACCGAGACCGGCTCCGCCGCTGTGCATGATGGGCGGCTACCGGACATGCGCTGCACCGTCCACAGGGATCGGAAATGCGCAGGAAGCGGAGTTTGCAAAGGAGGCCAGCGTCAGCCCCTGGGGTGGCGATCCAGCGTGAATTCAAAGCGCTTTAGATTTGCCCAATACATCCGCTGTATGATCGGCGCGCCTGGGCCAGCCAAATCGCCAGCCCAAGGGAGGGGCTGGCCCACTCTCGGCGGAATTGGCTTTGCCAATTCGCCTGCCGGGCAATGGATGGCCGGGCCGCTTCGCGGCTGTTAACCGGCCTTGGCGTGGAAGAAGGGCTCGCTCCGGGCTGGGACCGGCCGTTAACCGCATGGGGCACGAACGTCAGCCCAGGGCCGATAACGCATTCCCTACACCCCCGCACGCCCCGTTTCCTAATGGCCTGTTAACCATGATTGCACAAAAGCGGTGCACGGGGGGTGCACAGGGGGTGCACGCGTGTCACCCCCTTGATCGCGGGTTGACGGCGGGCGGTTAACCGGGCGGGCGCTCTTCGGGTGCGGTGGGAGCAGGCCTTCTGGTGGGCACGAGGGCAGGACATGCTCCGCTCCGCCACATGACCGTTTCGAGCACGAGATTCCCCGGCTTGATGGTGGGCCGGATCGGCTCTCCTGATCTTGTAACGGGGGTCATGACTGT
>JAWLEL010000334.1:0-3369 GCA_041686165.1 Lentibacter sp. | reverse complement strand
GTCGACTGGCCGATAAAGGTAGTTGGCGACCCAGGCATTCGAGGCTTGGGCGAAAAGCTCGGGGAAAGTCAGGCGCTCATAGCCAGGGAAATCGTTGGAAATCCGGTTCGCGATCGCGCTGTCGCCAGATTGCCAGATGTAGTATCCGTTGTTTGTATTTATCTGGTAGTTGCCGGAATACGACTGGCGATAGAATCGCTTCGAGTTTGGCCAGTAGACGCCGTAGCGATCTTCTGCGCTGTTATACCAGACGTTCGAGTTTCCGCTCCGATATGGGTCATCGAGGCGATATTGGCTTGTGTTCTGACCGTCGGTCATGACGACAAGCACCTTGATGGCATCATCACCCTCGTAGTTCAGCGGGCGGTTGCTATAAATCGGATCCACAACGCCGTCATCGATCAGGCCACTCACGGCAACCTGAGTCGAGGGATCGAGCAGCATCGCACCCCACTTGATACCGAGGTCGATCGACGTATTGCCACCGGCGGAAAGTCGATCGATTGCCGCGACCAGCTCCGCTTCCTCGCCGGAAATCGGCGTGATCTCCGAGCCCGCATCGTTGCGACAGACAGGGGCTGAAAGCTGTCCTTCAGAGTATGTGAAGACATCGAAGTGCTGTGTCTGTTCGTAGGCACGCCCGGAGCCTGCCAGCTCGAAACGGGTATTGTTGAAGTCCGGCTCTTCGATGTTCACACAGTGTGAGTTTTCATGGCCGTCGGAGACGTCAAGCTCATCCAGCAAGTGTTCGCCGACGTTTACCTGTGTCGAATAGGGGATGATAGACAGCGTCACACCGTCGGATTGGTTCTGTTCGAAAATCGTATCGACGAACTCTGTTGCCGCGGTTTTCAAGCGGCTGATCTTGTTGCCGGACATGGAGCCGGATATATCCAGCACGAGCGAGATTTCGACGTTCTCGACCCGTTCAGTCGCCCTGGATAGGGCTGGAGCGGTGAACCTATCCACCCCGAGCATGTGAACGAGCTGCGTCGGGACGATTTTTTCGGCCCGCGCGACGACTTCACGGTGCGCAAGACCTTCATCAACGTCGATTGAAACGAGGTTTGCATCGACCTTGAATTTGTCGAAATAGTCTTCCACGACAGCCACGGCACCTCGTTTCTGATCAAGGTCGGCGGCGGCCAGGACAGCCTGGTCAAGCGAGGCTTGCAATCGAGTTCGTTGAGTTTCGAAGCGCATCACATCAACGCCGAGCGCGCCGACGAAGAGGATCATCAGCATGAACCAGATCGAGAAGGCGACAAGAACCCCGCTTTCGTCATCCGCGAAATCGCGCAGGAATCCCTTGAAAGAGCGTGGCAAGGGCTCGTCAGTTTTGTTGGCGACCTTCGCGGGCTTGGCAAAAAACTTTGTCATCTTTCCTCTCTTTCCGGCGCAAGCCGGCACGCGTGCATGACCCGGCTCTCGTGCAAAACAGACTCCGGGTTACTGCTCCGATGAGATGATTGCTTTAAGTCTATGGCAGAATTGAGGCGGAAATTGTGCTCTTTTCTAGAAAAACAAGGGGTTTTGGAACCTATTCAGCTGGTTGCCTGTGACTGTCCCCGCCCCGGGGACAATTTGGCCGGTTTCATTAATACTTTGGTCGATACCCGGGCCGGAGCCGATGTCCGCTAGCGTCGCGTTAACGCATCGCCGATATCCTACTGCCGTAAAAACAATCGTTTCTGTGGCCAAAGGTGCGACATTTGTGCACAGTTTGTTTGAGTGCGTGGTTGGAGCGCGCGAATAAGGGAGGATATTCATGAGTACTAGAAAAGAGCCAAGCTTCCGCGAGAGCGTGGACCTGATGTTCAACCGTGCTGTGGCGGTGATGGACCTGCCACCAGGCCTTGAAGAGAAGATCAGGGTCTGCAACGCGACCTATACCGTGCGTTTCGGCGTCAGGCTGCGGGGACAGATCCAGACGTTCACGGGGTATCGTTCTGTTCACTCGGAGCATATGGAGCCTGTGAAGGGCGGCATTCGCTATTCTACCGGGGTGAACCAGGACGAGGTCGAGGCCCTGGCGGCGCTGATGACCTACAAATGCGCGCTGGTCGAAGCGCCCTTCGGTGGTTCCAAGGGCGGGCTTTGCATCGATCCGAGGCAATATGACGAACATGAGCTTGAGCTCATTACGCGGCGCTTTGCTTATGAGCTGGCCAAGCGCGACCTGATTCATCCCTCACAAAACGTGCCTGCGCCCGATATGGGCACCGGCGAACGCGAGATGGCCTGGATCGCGGATCAGTATCGCCGGATGAACACCACCGATATCAATGCGGCAGCCTGCGTGACGGGCAAGCCAACCCATGCAGGCGGCATCCAGGGCCGCACGGAAGCAACCGGGCGCGGTGTGCAATATGCGCTGCGCGAATTCTTCCGCCATAAGGAGGACATTGCCAAGGCGGGCCTCAGCGGCACGCTCGACGGCAAGCGCGTGATCGTTCAAGGCCTCGGCAACGTGGGGTATCACGCCGCCAAGTTCCTCAGCGAGGAGGATGGTTGCAAGGTTACCGCGATCATCGAGCGCGACGGCGCGCTGATGGATGAAAGCGGCCTCGATGTCGAAGCCGTGCGTAACTGGATCGCCAAGCATGGCGGTGTAGACGGCTATCCGCAGGGAAAGTACATTCGCGAGGGGAACAAGTATCTTGAGAACGAATGCGATATCCTGATCCCCGCCGCGCTAGAAGGAGTGATCAACCTCGAGAATGCCGAGCGCATCAAGGCTCCGCTGATCATCGAGGCTGCCAACGGGCCGGTAACGGCGGGCGCCGATGATATACTACGCAAGAAGGGCACGGTGATCATCCCCGACATGTACGCCAATGCCGGCGGTGTGACGGTCTCCTATTTCGAGTGGGTCAAGAATCTCAGTCATATCCGCTTCGGGCGCATGAACCGTCGCCAGGAAGAGGCGGATCACCAGCTCGTGTTCAATGAGCTGGAGAGACTCGACCGTTATCTCGGTGACGCCTGGTCGATGTCGCCGGAATTCAAGCAGCGATATCTCAAGGGTGCCGGTGAGCTTGAGCTGGTGCGCTCGGGGCTCGATGACACGATGCGCGCGGCCTATCAGCAAATGCGCGAGGTCTGGCATGAGCGCGACGATGTCGACGATCTGCGCATGGCCTCCTACATTGCCGCGATCACCAAGGTCGAAGCCAGCTACCGCGCAAAGGGGCTTTGACACCGGATGTGGTGCAGCGATGATGCTTGCGGCCGATTTGATCGGACGCAAGCGGCGGGCGGCGCCCGGATCGCTTGTCCCTCAGGTTGGAGGGACTTTGGGCGATGCCGAACGTTATTTCAGGCTTTCGTGAGTGCGCCGTCGCGATGAGGCAAGGTTTTGTCGAAAAG
>JAWLEL010000023.1:0-14754 GCA_041686165.1 Lentibacter sp. | reverse complement strand
GACATCTGGCTTTTTCCTGTCGACATCGTTCCGTTTTCTTTACTCAAGGGACTATGAGTATCTCCGCGTAATGACACAAATCGTCTTGCGCTTGCAACTGGGGCGGCTTCGACAGGCCGCTTTGCGCAATGTATCACCCATCGGGCTGTTCTGGACGGGTGATCCTGTCCCGGCATCTGTTCACCGTGCCCGGCAGAGGGCTTGCTCGCAGGCAACCGGCTTTCGCGGGCGCAGGGGCTGCCGGCTGCGGCCAGAGGCGTCGCAGACAGCTTGTCGAAAGCGCCTTCGCGCGGGCTGTGTCACCCGCTCGCTGCAAGGTCCGGCCATTCAGCCCGAAAGCCTGCTCCGCTGGCCACGGCACCGCGCACCCGATTGACCTGATCCCCTACCGCCCAGGGGCGCCGCCAGATAACCAAGCAGACCTGCGCGCCCATCCGGGTGAAGGATGCAGCGCCGCGTTTTCAGGCGCCATTGCGTCCTCGCGAAAACGAAAAAGCCGCGCCCTTTCAGGCACGGCTCCGGTCAGGATTGCACAGGATCAAGCTTACTTGATCTTGCCTTCCTTGTATTCGACATGCTTGCGCGCAACGGGATCGTATTTGCGGACTGTCATCTTCTCCGTCATCGTGCGCGCGTTCTTCTTGGTCACGTAAAAGTGGCCTGTGCCTGCGGTCGAGTTCAGGCGGATCTTGATGGTGGTTGGCTTCGCCATTGGTCTTCTCCTGCGCGGGTCTGCAACGGGCAGAGCGCCGCCCGTGAAATCTCGTGAGACCCGCCTTCTACCGCCTCGCGCGCCCGAGTCAACCGCAAACGCAGGATCATCGGCCCGCAGGGGCGAAAAACCGGCCGGATCGGTCGAATTTGCCTTGCCAAAGCCCAACAATGCTCGCAACACCGCGCCCATGACACGCCCCGCCCCCTACATCCTGGCCAGCTCGGCCGCGCTCCTGGCGGCCATGCTCTGGGGCACGACCGGAACTCTGCAAAGCCTGCTCCCGGCAGGGCGCGAACCGCTCGTCGTCGGCGCACTCCGCCTCGTCTTCGGTGCGACGGCCCTCATGGCCCTCGCACTGGCGCAGCCTGCCGCGCGCCGGGCCTATGGGCGTCTCCCGCCCGGTCCGCTCCTGCTCGCGGCCATGGCCGTCGCCGCCTACAACATGCTCTTCTTCGCCGCCATCCTGATGGCAGGCGTCGGCATCGGCACGGCGATCACGATCGGCTCCGCGCCGCTCTGGGTCGCCGCCTACGAGCTCTTGCGACTGCGTCGGCTTCCCCCGCCGCGCAAGGCCCTCGGACAGGCGCTGGCCATCACGGGCGCCGTGCTCCTGGTCGTCTCGGGGCGCGCCGAAGGCCTCTCCGCGCACGGGCTCGCCCTCGCGGCCGCCGCCGGCCTGTGCTACGCGACCTACTCGCTGGCCTCCTCCTCGATGTCCGCCCGCGCACCCTCGGCCACCATCGCCTCGGCGATCTTCTCGCTCGCAGCGCTCTTCTCACTGCCTGTCTTCGTGATCTTTCCCGCCTCCTGGGCCTTCGCCCCCGAGGCCCTGCCCTGGCTTCTGGCCCTCGGCTTTCTCTCGACCGGCCTCGCCTATGCGCTCTACACATGGAGCCTCACCCGCCTCGCGCCCTCGACGGCCGTCACCCTCGCCCTGGCCGAGCCGCTCACGGCCTGGCTGCTGGCGCTCGCCATCGTCGGCGAGACCGCCACGCCGCTCAAGCTCGCGGGCGCGGCCCTTCTCCTTCTCGGTCTCTATCTCGTCACGAAGAGAAAACGCGCGGAGAGCCTGTAAGCCGGATTCTGTCCCGGCGGGCGTGCCCGCCATGGATGACCATTCCTCTGAAGACGTCGTTGCCGACGCCCCTCCAGCTGCCTACCCGAACCTCGGACCAAGACAGCCCATGCGAGATTCCTATTCGGCATTGCTCCAGGTGGGGTTTGCCGTGCGAGGCCTGTTGCCAGCCCCCCGGTGGGCTCTTACCCCACCGTTTCACCCTTGCTCCCGCATGCGGGAGCGGTCTGTTTTCTGTGGCACTTTCCGTCAGGTTGCCCTGCCCGGGCGTTACCCGGCACCTTTGCCTTGTGGAGTCCGGACTTTCCTCCCGGGGATCGCTCCCCGAGCGGCCATCCGGCCCTCCGCGCACCACCGCACTTAGGCACGCCGCCGCCGCCCGTCAATCACCCTTTTTTCTTGCTGGAAATATCCTCGGGGGAGCCAGAGGGGGCAGACAGCCCCCTCTGCACCGCGTCGCGGCCCTGCCGCGGCGCAAAACCTGCCGCGCGCAGCGCGTCCTTTTCGGAGCCGCAACGCTGGAACCGCCTACTGCGCCGGGTATTCACCTGCCAGGGCCCGCGCGAGGCCAGCGTCCCGCGCGTCGAGCGCCCCCTCGGCCCGAGGCCTGAAGCGCGCCCTGAACGCCTTCAGGACCGCCTCCTCCGACACCTCCCCCCGATAGCCGAACCGCGCCGCATCGGCGCGAAACCGCGCCGGATCTCCGTCCCCGGCCTCCGGCCAGACGCTCAGCCCGGCCCGCGCCAACCGCTGCCAATCAAATCGCGGCCCCGGATCGAACTTGCGCTCCGGGGCCATGTCCTGGTGCCCGATCACGCGCTCGGGCGGGATGCTCCAGCGCGCCATGATGCCCCGCATCAGCCCTTCCAAGGCCGCCATCTGAGGCTCCGAAAAGGGATGCGTGCCGAGATTGCATAGCTCGATGCCGATGGAGCGCGAATTGACGTCCTCGACATCGCCCCAGCGCCCCGCACCCGCATGCCAGGCGCGCATCTGCTCGTCCACGAGCTGGGTGATGCTGCCGCGCGCGCAGATCACGTAATGCGCGGAAACCTCGGCTTCAGGGTCACAGAGCCGCGCGATCGCGGCCTCTGCCCCGTCCATCGCCGTGTAATGCAGCACGATCATGTCCGGCTGAACGCCGCCGCGCCGCGCCCCGCAATTGGGCGAGCGGCGCTCCAGGATCGGCAGTTCGCCCGTCACTCTGACACTTCGGCCGTTTCGCTTCCCGAGTCAGGCTGCTCGCTTTGCGCTGCCGCCCTTGACGCGCGGAACGGCGCGGGATCCCAGGAGCAGGCATAGCCGTCCCCATCCGGATCAAGCGCCAGCCGGTCCCGTTCCGGGCCGCCCTTGGCCAGGAATTCCTCCTGGGCAAGGTCCGGCGAGGGATATTTCGCGCAGTTGCGTGTGTGCCGCGCTTCAAGGTTGAAGCCGATGCGATTGTAGATGCTCCGCCCCTTCGGGTGGCTCGTGCTCAGGGCATATTCGACGATATTCGGCCCCGCCGCACCGCTGCGTGTGGGAACTTCCGTCGGCTGCACCACCTGGTATTGCTCTTTCAACGCCGCCTGGCGCGCCTGGTCATCCTCGATGCTGCGCTGTGCGCCGACCGCGTCGAAATCATTCTCCCGGCTGATTCCGGCATCATTGCTCACGGCGTCGGGTGGTGGATTCGAGGGGCTTGCCTCAAGCGGTGCCTCGCCCGAGTTGGCGCGAGTGGCGTCCAGCACGGCCTGCGTCTCGGTGGCCAGGTCCTCGTCCAGCGGCTCCTCGCTCACGTCCTGTGCCGCCGGCAGGCTGCCGCCGGAAGACTGCGTCCGGCGCTCGGCCTCGCGTCTTTGATAGTCCTCGTAGCTTCCGAAGCCGACACCTTCACCAGCGTCTGGCACACCGCTCTCGGGAACCGATGCACTGCATCCCGCCAGCGCGGCTGCCGATATGGCGCTCAACATGATAGTCTTCAACACGGCTCTGCTCATTTCTTCTGCATCCCGCGCGTTCTTGCGCGTCTGAGCGCGGGATTTACCACCATTTTTCCGGTTTGGCCACAAATCCCGCCGCCTCTTCGAGCGCGTAAGCGGTATTCAGCAGATCACCCTCTTCCCAGGGGCGCCCGATGAGCTGCAGGCCCAGCGGAAGGCCCTTGCTGTCAGTCCCGACAGGCACGGAGATGCCCGGCAGGCCGGCGAGGTTCACCGTCACGGTGAAGACATCGTTGAGATACATGGCGACCGGATCGGCCTCTGTCATCTCCCCGAGGCCGAAGGCCGCGCTCGGCGTGGTCGGCGTCAGGATCGCGTCGATCCCATCGGCAAAGACGGTCTCGAAGTCCTGCTTGATCAGCGTGCGAACCTTCCGCGCGCGGTTGTAATAGGCGTCGTAAAAACCCGCCGACAGCACGTAGGTGCCCACCATCACGCGGCGCTGCACCTCGTGGCCGAAGCCTTCCGCGCGGGTCTTTTCATACATCTCGGTGATGCCATCGCCCTGCGCCAGCTTGGCGCGATGCCCATAGCGCACCCCGTCATAGCGCGCCAGGTTCGAGGAGGCCTCCGCAGGCGCGATCACGTAATAGGCAGGCAGGGCGTATTTCGTATGCGGCAGCGAGATGTCGACCAACTGTGCGCCCGCATCCTCCAGCATCTTGCGCCCTTCGGCCCAGAGCGCCTCGATTTCAGCGGGCATCCCGTCCATGTGGTATTCCTTCGGAATCCCGATCCGCTTGCCCTTGATGTCGCCGGTCAGCATCGCCTCGAAATCCGGCACCGCCAGGTCGGCGGAGGTGCTGTCCTTGGCGTCATGGCCACACATGGCTTCGAGCATGATTGCCGCGTCGCGCACGTCCTTCGTCATCGGCCCGGCCTGGTCGAGCGAGCTTGCGAAAGCCACGATCCCCCAGCGCGAGCAGCGCCCGTAGGTCGGCTTGATGCCCGTGATGCCCGTGAAGGCGGCGGGCTGGCGGATCGAGCCGCCCGTGTCCGTGCCCGTCGCGGCAAGGCACAGATCGGCCGCCACGGCCGCCGCCGAGCCGCCCGAAGAGCCGCCCGGCGTGAGCGGCGCGCCGTCACCCTCGCGCCGCCAGGGGTTCACCGCGTTGCCATAGACGGATGTCTCGTTCGACGAACCCATGGCGAACTCGTCCATGTTGAGCTTGCCCAGCATGACCGCGCCCGCCTCCAGGAGCTTGCCCGAAACGGTGCTCTCGTATTCCGGCTTGAAGCCTTCGAGAATCCGGCTCGCCGCCTGGCTCGGCACGCCGCTGGTGCAGAAAAGGTCCTTGATGCCCACCGGAACGCCGCACATCGCGGGCGCATCGCCCGCCTTGATCCGCGTATCCGCCGCAGCCGCTTGCGCGCGCGCGATCTCGGGAGTGTTGTGCACGAAGGCATTGAGCGCCCCGGCCCCTTCGATCTCGGCAAGACAGGCCTCTGTCAGCTCCGCGCTCGTTACATCGCCGCGCCGAAGCGCATCGCGCGCTGCGGCGATGGTCATCTTGTTCAGCTCATTGTCAGATACGGGCATCATTCCACCACCTTCGGAACCGCAAAGAACCCCTCGCGCGCGTCGGGCGCATTGGACAGGACCTTCTCCTGCTGGCCTCCGTCCGTCACCTCGTCCTCGCGCCGCTTGAGCCGCATCGGCGTGACCGAGGTCATCGGCTCGACGCCCTCGACATCGACCTCGCTCAATTGCTCGATGAAACCGAGCACCGCGTTGAATTCACTGGCCAGCGCGGGCAGATCCGCATCTTCCACCTTGATCCGCGCCAGCTTGGCCACCTTGGCCGCCGTTTCCTTGTCAATCGACATGGGGCAAACTCCAATCCTTGTCCGCCCTGCCTTTAGCGTCCCGCCGCGCCTGCTTCAAGCTCTTGACGCGCGACAGCCAGCGCTTTCTCGGGCGCACCTGCACCATCCTGCAAAAAATACCCGTTTCGCGGCGCCGAGAACGGAAACGTCCAGGCCATCAGGCCTTGGCCAGCCGGGGCCGCTCCCAGAGCAGGAAGCGCCGCAGCAGCAGAACCCCGGCCACGGCAAGCCCGACAGCGAGCCCGAGCCAGACACCGACACCGCCGAGCCCCAGCGTGAACCCGAGCAGGTAGGACACCGGCACCCCGATCACCCAGTAGGCCACCGCGGCGATCACCATGGGCACCTTCGTGTCGTGCATGCCCCGGAGCACGCCGAGCGCCATGACCTGCGCAGCATCGACAAGCTGAAAGAGCGCCGCCGCCGCCATCAGCCCGGCCCCGATCGCAAGCACCGCATCGCGCGCCGGATCGGTCGGGTCCATGAAGGGGGCAAGCAACAGCTTCGGCGCGGCCAGGAACAGAACGACAGTGCAGACCGCGATGCATCCCGATATCCCGATGGCCACCCAGCCGCCCTTGCGCAGACCGGCCATGTCGCTGCGGCCGAGCGCGCGTCCGGCACGCACCGTCGCAGCATTGCTAAGCCCCAGATGCACCATGAAAAAGGATGACGTGACCTGAAGCGCGATCCCGTGCGCCGCAAGGGGCAATGTTCCGAGCCAGCCCATCATCACCGAGCTGGCCGCGAACAGCCCCACTTCGGCAAGCGAGGTCAGACCGATCGGCCAGCCAAGGCGGAACACATCCCCGAAAGCCTCCCCGTCAGGGCGCCAGAAGCGTTGGAACAGCGTGTGCTCGGGCGTTGCCACCTGCACGTAGATCATCGTGAGCGCCAGCGAGACGATCTGAACGGCCAGCGAAGCCCAGGCCGCGCCCCTGATGCCAAGCTCCGGCGCACCCCAGTTGCCGAAAATCAGCATGTAGTTGACGAGTGCATTCGCCACCACGGCCACCAGCGTGATCCAGAGCACGGCCTGCGTGCGCTCCAGCGCCGCAAGATAGGACTTGAGCACCATGACCATCAGCGCGGGAATGATCCCCCAGCCCGCGATCCCGAGGTAGTGCCCCGCGAGCAAGGCCAACCCGGGCTCCTGCCCCATGGCGAGCAGCAGCGGCTCTGCAAGGATGAAGACGGGCATGGCGAGCGCCGCGAAGATCAGCGAAGCCCAGATCCCCATTCGCGTGATCCGGCGCACCTGCTGGCTGTCATCCGCGCCCTCGGCCTTGGCGACCATCGGCATCACCGCCCAGGCAAAACCCGAGCCGAAGATGAACAGCACGAAGAAGAGCGTGCCGCCCAGAACCTGCGCCGCGAGGGCCTCGACGGAATACCAGCCCAGCATCACCGTATCTATGAGCTGGATCGCGAATTGCGCCAGGTGGCTGCCCACCAATGGCAGGCCGAGAACCAGTATGGCCCGGATATGCTCACGCGTTGTCATGGCCAAGGCTTACCCCTCCCCATGCCCCGCCACAAGAGCCGCGGGATGCACGGCATGACGCATCCAGACGCACATCATTCTGCTTCCCAAAGATGTCACCGCGCAGGGGTTGTTCGCGCGAAACCGCGCGATCGGTCTTTTCCGGCCCTGGGGGACCGGCCGACCATGACTGGAGTGCAGTCATCCCCGACAGGACAGAAGCTTTTAAAACTGCAGAAGCTGACCTTCGCCCTGCGGGCCGCGAACTGGTAAGATGCGGGACGGAGCGGACCTTAGAGATTTGAGTTTCGAGGTCCGCTCTTGTAATCCGGTGGGGTCTTAACCACTCACTAGGCCCAATGCTATTGCTGCCAGCGCTGCAAATCCAGCGTTCCAAACCAGCGAACGCAAGCCCACGATGCCCAAGGGGTAAAGTAAGGCATACGCGACACGCGCGGCGACAAAGACTATGGCCCCCCATTGAGTCAGCGCGTTTGAAGTTTGCAAAACCTCGGTCGCCAGAACGAGGGGGACGAACAGAACGGCAGCTTCGACACTGTTTCTGACGGTCCGGGCAAGACGACCGGCGACAGGGGCATCTGCGTCCACGGAATCAGCTCGGTTTCCGGTCACGTATGTCATGCCTTTGGCCCGCGCCAGTATCAAAGGTTGAGCAAGCAGCAGCGCTGCAAACGTCGCCAGAAAAACTAGAAGGGAGATCATCTCGACGGTCATATTGTACTTCCTTTCAGATTGATACTGTGTATTGTATCGGTTGATACAAAATGGCTTAGACGCTGATCTTACCCTGAGTCAATCGTTTTGTTTGGAGCAGTACAAAATGCCACGTTCGTTGGAGTTCGATCCCGAGACCGCTAGAGCCGCAATCATGGGAGTGTTCTGGACCAAGGGATACGAAGCAACGAGCCTGACTGATCTCGAAAGTGCAACGTCACTGGTTCGCACCAGTCTCTACAACTCGTTTGGCAAGAAACCAGAGATGTTTCTGGACAGCCTGAAGCTCTACCACGAGACGATTGAAAATCAGATCGAGGCAATAACGCGCGAGCGGGGAAGCGAGTCACTCATTGAGGTGATCAGTGCCATAATGGAAGGATCGGACAAAGGCTCGCAGCAGCCTGCTGGATGCCTGATGGTTATGTCAGCGACGCAATGCAAAACCATCGAGCCCCGCCATCTTCAGATTGTAAGGGACTACAGGCAGATGCTTGTCGGGAAGGCGAAACAGGTGCTTGAGCGAGACAGGAAATCGGGGCGGCTCGCACGATATGTTGACCCCGAGGGTGCTGCAGAGTTTTTGGTTTGTATTGTCTGGGGCTCGCTGGCTGCACAATGCCTCAGCGCACAGCGCGACACTGCTGCAGACGGGGCAGACATGCTCAAGATGACTATTCAGCATTGGCTCAGTGACTGACTGAGTGTGTAGTTCACGTCAGAATGAAACCTGCCGTTAGACGCCCGCGCAGCATCGGTGATTTTGGGCTCACACCCGGCATTCGCAGCACGGCACGCGAAAGGCCGCGTTCGGAAAGCGCGGGCACCTTGCAAAGCCCGCTCAGTCTTCAACAAGCTGATCTCGGGCGAGCCCTCCCCTCATGGCTCCCGCAGCGCCTCGCGGCTCTTGTAGAGCGGCTTGAGAAGATACTGCAGCACGGTCTTCGAGCCTGTGTGCAACTCTACCGTCGCCTGCATGCCGGGGCGGATCTCGATGCGTGACTGGCGCTCGGACATCTGGCTCCTGTCCACCCGCACGGTCACCTTGTAGTGCGCCGAGGCCTCCGGGTCGCGGGCGCTCTCGTCCTTGAAGGTATCGGCTGAGATCACGTCCACCTCGCCCTTGAGCGCACCATAGATCGTGTAGTCATAGGCCGAGAGCTTCACCGTCGCCTCCTGCCCGCGGCGCAGACCGGCGATGTTCTCGGGCTTCACCCGCGCCTCGACGAACAGCTCTTCACCGAGCGGGATGATCTGCAATATCTCCTCGCCGGGCCGCACGACGCCGCCGATGGTGGTCACGGAAAGCCCGTTGACGATCCCGCGCAGGGGCGCGCGCAGCACTGTCCGCGTGAGCTGGTCCTCGCTCGCCTTGAGGGTCTGCCTGAGCGTGGCGATCTCCTTGAGCGCATCCGAATAGGCCTCGGCGCGCTCCAGCTCGGTGTTGGTGACGATATCGTCATGGCGGATCCTGGCATCCTCGTAGGCCTTGCGCGCGCGCGTCACCTCGATGAGCGAGACGATCTTCTTGTCGAGCAGGTTCTCCATCAGCCGCTTTTCCTCGGCCGCCTGGTCAAGCACGCGCTTGGCCCCGTCGCGCGCCGACTGGAAATCGCTTTGCCGCGCCACGAGCAGCGCACGCTCGGAGGAGACGATCCCGGGGCTGCGCTCCAGCAGCGCCTCGGGCACGCCGAAGGCGCTGCGCCCCTCCATCTCCGCCTCGAGTCGGCGGCGCTTGATGTCGAGCGCGGTGATCTGGTCGCGCAGCTCTTCAACCGAGCTCTGGAACTGCGCCCCGCGCAGCCGCACCAGAACGTCCCCCTCCTCGACGATCTGCCCTTCCTTCACGGCCAGCTCGGCGAGTATCCCGCCTTCGAGGTTCTGGATGATCTGGGGGCGCGAGGAAGAGATCATCTCGCCCTCGGCCCGCACGATCTCGTCCACCCAGGCAAGGGAGGCCCAGGCAATGAAGATCATGACCGTCGCCGCACAGAGCCATATCAGAAGGCTCGCCCCTCCGAGCCGCGCCCCGAGCTGGCCTGCAAGGTTGGTCCGGTCCAGATTGGTCGGGGCCACGCTCATGCCCGCGCCCTCGCGCCCAGATGCGCCAGCACCTCGTCGCGCGGGCCATCCACGGCCATGCGCCCGTTTTGCAGGATGAGCGTGCGCTCGGTCAGCTGCAGGATCGGGACACGGTGCGTCGCGATGACCGCGGTGCGCCCCTTGAGCCACGTCTGCAGCCGGTCGACAAGCACCGTCTCCAGCGTCTGGTCCAGCGCCGCTGTCGGCTCGTCGAGCAGGCAGATCTTCGGGTCCTGAAGCCAGAGCCGCGCCCAGCCGATGCTCTGGCGCTGGCCGACCGAAAGGCCCGCTCCTCCATCGCGGATTTCAAGATCAAGCCCCTTGGGATGGGCCTTCACGAAAGGTCCCAGCCCGGCGAAATCAAGCGCCGCCAGCAGGCGGTCATCATCGCGCTCCAGCAATGTGAGGTTCAGGTTCTCGCGCAGGGTTCCGGCAAAGAGCTTCACCTCCTGGCCAAGATAGCCGATGGCGCGGCGCAGATCGCGCGGGTCGATCTGGCCCATGTCCATCCCGTCGATGAGCACACGCCCCCGCGTCGGCGCATAGAGGCCAGCGAGCACCTTGAGCAGCGTCGACTTGCCCGACCCGTTCGAGCCGAGCACGGCCACGGCCTGCCCGGCCTTGAGCCCCAGCCCGTTGACATCGAGAACCGGCGCGCCGCCCTCATCATACTCGAAGCGCAGCTCGTGCAGTTCGTAATTGCCCGCGATGCTCTCGCGGCGCAGGTATGACCGGTCCTCCACCCGGTCCTGCGGCGCCTCTGCAATCGCATTGAGCCCGTCGAGCGCCGTCTTGACGTTGCCCCAGCGGGCCATGATGCCCGCAAGCTGCGTGAGCGGGCCGAGCGTGCGGCCAGTCAGCAGGCCCACAGCGATGATGGAGCCGACAGTGAACTCGCCCGCGAAGACGAGATATGTCCCCATGATGACCGCGCCCACATAGGTCGCCTGCTGCACGCCCTGGCTCCAGAACGTCAGCGTCGAAGCCAGCTTGCGCTGCTCGGAGGACTTGAGCGCCGAGAGCGTGTTGAGCTCTTCCCACAAGCGGCGCACCCTGTCCTCGCTGCGCTGCGTCTTGACCGTGTCCAGCTCGAAAATCACCTCGTGCAGCATCCGGCTCGCCTTGGCGCTGGCGCCCTGTGTCTCCTGCGTCAGCCGGATCATCCGCCTTTGCAGGAAGAACCCGGGCACGACCATCAGGATACCCCCCGCGATCAGCACCCAGACGACCGAGCCCGCGATCGACCAGACGAGAGCGAGAAAGACGAAGATGAAGGGAATATCCGCCAGAGCGCCCACGGTGGAGGCGGTGAAGAACTCGCGCACCGAGCCGAACTCGCGCATCGAGGAGAAGAGCTGGCTCGGCCCCTGCCCGGCGCGCTCCGAGCGCATCCCGAGGATACGGTCCATCAGCAGCTTTTGCACCCCCAGCTCGATCTGCCGCCCGGCCCCGTCCATGAGCCGCGCCCGCGCGATCTTGAGACAGGCTTCGAGCAGCAGGGCCAAGACCGCCCCGGCCGCCAGCACCCAGAGCGTCGCCTCGCTCTGATGCGGGATCACCCGGTCATAGACCTGCAAGCTGAACAGCGCGACGGAGACGGCCAGAAGATTGGCTACGAAAGAGCCGAGCGCCACCTCGGCGAACTGCCGACCGAAGCGCCCGAACTGCCCCCAGAACCAATGTGGCTCGGCGGCTTTGGGCACATGCGCACGGCTGATCTGTTCCAGCGGCGCCTCGGCCTTGACGATGATGCCGGTGAAATGGGGCTCGAACTCGCCATGGGGCACGAGCGTGCGGTTGTCGGGGCAGCTCCTGTCGTAGACGACAAGCGCGCCCTCCTCCTGCCCGATGACGAGGATGACCTGCCCGCCGTTCATCTGCGCGAGCGCGGGCCAGTCGGCGTAGATCGAGTGGCTGACGGTCTCCACGGCGGTTTCCAGCCCGCTCGCGGCCAGCCCCTCGGCCAGAACCTGCGGCTGCACCTGCGCGGCCACCGTTGCGTGCTGCGTCATGGACTCGAGAATATCACGAGCAAGGACCTGTTGGCCCAGAAGCCCCGCGTAGACGGCCGCGAGCTCGGCGCGCGCGGCCATGCGCTCGGCATCGCTCATCCCTGTCGCCACCGGCTTGGGCTTTGCGGCCTCTGCGCAAGGTTTGAGCGGCCTTGCCGCCACGGCGCGCGCCTTGACCCCCTTTGACTGTATCGCCTCGGCGCTGGCCCCGACCGGCACTGCCTTCGGCCTGATCTTGGCCACCGTCTTGCCCGCGGGCGCGCCCGTATTCGCAGCCGGCTTCAGCCGCGCCCTGCCCCCCGGCTTGATTTGCAGCGATACGGGCTTGCCGGTCAAATCTCGCTCCCGTCCACCAGAACGCCAAGGAGCTCGGCCCTGTCGAGCTGCGCGCGCGACACGGCATATTTGCGCTCGATCGCCGTGCGCGCCTGCGCGGCATAGCTCTCGTAAACCCCGACGACATCCATCACCTGCCGCTGACCGGCATCATATTGCTGCTGGAAAAGGTCGAGATTGGCCCTGGCTTGCGTCTTCAGGGCCTCGGCCTCGCCCGCCTGCCGCGCCAGCGCGTCCGCCTGCGCCTCCAGCTTGGCAAGATTGCGGCCCGCCTCTTCGCGCGCCTGCGCCACGCGGCGTCCCGCCGCCTCCTCGGTTGCCTTGATCGCCTCGAGGCTGGCGCCCATGCCCAGCCCGATGGGATTTTCCGGGGCAATCGTGCCGGTCACGCCGCCGCCGCTGCTATCCGCGCTCGCGCGCACCGTCGGCAGAAAGCCCGCCCGGTCGATCTTCGCATTCGCCACGGCGCGGCTCTTCTCGGCCTCCGCCAGCAGAACCTCCAGGGGCCGCACCGCATCCTTGGGCACCTCGAAGCGGCTCACGCCCCGCACATCGCCGAGCTTTTTCACCGACATGGCTTCAAGCTCGGCCACCGCCGATTTGGCGGTTTCGATCTCGGTGGTGTAGTCGGCCTGCATCCTGGCCAGCTTGTGGCGGATCACGCTCAGGTCGGACCTGTCCGAAATGCCGCCGTTCACGCGCTCGGTCATGATCCATTCGAACTGCTTCATGTCCTCGAGCGCCGCAGCCAGCATCTGCGCCGTCTCCTGCGCCTCCTGCCCGCGCAGGTAGAGCATCATCGCGGTATGCACACGCGCGTTCGTGTCGATGGCCATGTTTACCGCCGCCACCTCCACGTCGGCCTTGGCAAATTCACGCTCGGCCTTCTTGCGCCCGCCCGAATAGATCACCGCATCCAAGACGATGCTCGCCACCGCATCGCTCAGAGAGGTCAGCGAGACATTCGGCCCCAGCGTCGGCAGCCAGTTCTTCGATTGCGCCTCCGCGCGCAGCCGCGCGCTTCTCAGCTCGCTCTCGGCTGCACGGGAATTCGCGGCCAAAACAGGCGTTGCCACCGCGCGAAACGGCCCGTCCTCGGGCAGCACGCTCCGCCGCGCCTTGAGCGCGTTGATGACGACAGACTGCGCTTCAGCCGTCTCGGCGTCCCCGCCCACGAGCGCCCCGTCCAGCGGGTCGAGTTTCATGCGGCTGACAGCGCCGTCCCCCCCGCCCATGCAACCGGCGGTCATCGCGATCATCGCGATCGCACCCGCAGCCTTCCGCCTGATATGCTTCTGCCCCATTTGATCGCCCCTTTTTTGCAGGCGTTATAGTTCTTGGGTCGGCTTGCGGGCGCAGCCTTGACCGCGCCCGCGCCATCCGCCTCAGTAGACGATGTTCACGTCATCGTCGATGAGTACGCTGTGGTCTCCCACGGTGTAGACATCGTAGGTCTCGCCGTTCTCGGAGACGCTCTGGCCAGTATTCGCCGCGCCGGTGATCGTGACCGTGTCGTCATCTCCGCCATGGATCGCCAGCATATCGCTCTGCTCGGCGAAGGCCTCGATCTGATCAAGCGACAGCGTGAGGTTCGTGTCTTCGGCGAAGGTCAGATCAATGGCCTCGATCTCCAGCCCCGACAGGCCTGGATTCACGCTCGTCATGTCGATATCGGAACTTGCCGGATCATCCAGCGCCATGAAGGTGCTCGAAGCATTGCCCGCGTCATCCGTGGCCGAGACGACAAGATGCGAACCGTCCTGAACCGCAGGGTCAAGCTCGTAAAGGTTGTTTCCCCCGAATGCCACGGCATCCTCCGCATCCGCGATCTGCGTCACGCTGGTGCCATCGACCTCGTAGATCGTCTGAGCGCCCTCGCCCTGCTCGACCTGCACGGCATTGTAGCCCGTGTGATCGCGGGCATAGCCATCGACGTCAGGCGCATCGGGCACATCCGCGTCGATCTCGATGATCTGGGAAATGCTCTCCGAGTTGCCGGCCGCATCCGTCGCATTGACGGTGATCTCCGCGTCGTAGCGCTCATCCGCGAAAGCCTCGGCCGGAAGATCCGCCGTCCAGTTGCCATCCGCATCGACCACCGCCTCGTAGCTCTCGCCACCGAAGTCGACAGAGACGCTCGATCCGGCCTCGACACGGCCTTCGACGGTGATCCCGTCGCTGACATCGGCCGCGTTGTAGACCGCCGTGCCGCCTTCCTCGACGGCGCTGCCCGAAAGCTCGTTCACAAGCGTGTCGAACTCCACCTCGCGCGACGTGGAGGCCGTGTTGCCCGCGCCGTCCGTCACATCGACGGTGAGCTCGTAGCTGTCCTCGCCCTGCGGCAGGTCTGCTTCCGGGAAAGTCACCTCCCAGTTGCCTTCGGCATCAACACTGGCCTCGTGTTCAACGCCGTCCAATGTCACGACAACCGCTGTCGAGCCCGGCTCGGTCGTGCCGGTGAAGGTGACGCCGTCCTCGCGGTCATCGGCGTTGACCACGTTGTCCTC
>JAWLEL010000022.1:0-14755 GCA_041686165.1 Lentibacter sp. | reverse complement strand
TCTTCGGCGCTTTTCCCTTCGCATTGGCTGCCTTGGCTTGCGAAAGAAGCGCCTTGGATGGAACACAGCCATAGTTGAGGCAATCCCCGCCCATCTTGTGCCCTTCGAGTAGCACAACATCCGCCCCCATCTGCACCGCCCCGGATGCAACCGACAGGCCGCCCGAGCCACCGCCGATCACCAGTATGTCCGTCTTGATCAGTTGCATCACAGTGCCTTTCCGCCCCGGAAGGCCTTGATGAGACTGGGCAGCGCGGCCAGCGCGCAGAGCCCGAGTATGGGAAACAGGATATGCGGCTCGAAGATGACCCCGAGATCAGGTGACTCACCGCGCGCGAACACCTCGCCCAGCCCCGCGCCGACCGAGGTGTAGACGATCGCGCCAGGGATGATGCCGAAGAAGGTGCTGACAAGGAAGCGCCGGAGCGGCACATCGAGAAAGGCGGGCACGAGATTGGCCACGAAGAAGGGCACCACCGGCACGAGCCGAATGAGAAACAGCATCGACCACTGGTTCTCGTCGAGCCCTTTCTTGATCTTGGCGATCTTGCCGTCCGAGGCGTTCATCTTCGCCTTCAGTGTCTCGCCAAGACCCCAGCGCGCGGCCAGGAAGATGGCCGTCGCGCCGAGCGTGGCCGCTACCATGTTAAAGAGCGCGCCCGGGAAGGTGGCAAAAAGAAAACCGCCCGTCAGCGTCGCAATGGTCGCGCCGGGAAGGGAGAAGGCCACGATGACGATATAGGCCGCCATGAAGGCGAGCACCGTTCCGAGGTAGTTCGCATCGCGAAAGGCGATCAGCGCCTCTCGGTTCTCCCGGAGCGCCTCGAAGCCCAGGTAGTCGCGCAGGAAGAGCGCGCCCAGCACCGCAACGAGCGCGATGACCGCGATCGGGGCATAGCGGCCAAATCCCGGCTTCTGGTTCACATCATTCGACATTTCGCTCATAAATCCATTCCGGGTTTCTTCGCTTCTTGCCAACAACCTGCGGCCAGGATGGGGAAAACCCAAGCCCTCTCACACCGCATTGAACGCCCACGCCGCTTTTCGTGATCGAAACGGGCCAAAGCTGACAAACTGTAACATTCCGTTTGCCCTGTCGCGCGATATGTTGCAAATCCCCGCAAAACAGCGCGCTTCGGGTTTGACAGGCCGACGCCCTGCCCCTATAGAGCGGGCTTCAAGCATTCACGAGGACTGCGCGATTCCGCGCGCCTGCCTCACTTTATTGGAGACGGAGCGATGAAACGCACCTACCAACCATCGAACCTCGTTCGCAAACGTCGGCACGGGTTCCGTGCGCGTATGGCCACGAAAGCCGGCCGCAAGATCCTCAACGCCCGCCGCGTTCGTGGTCGCAAGTCGCTCAGCGCCTGAACTTGCGCTGCGCCCTCGCGCGCAGGACAGACCTTTCGTGAAACCGCTTGAGCCTGCTCAGGCGGTTTTCGCTTGCCGTGATGCGAGATTGGCGCGAAAAGCAGCGTCGATGACGGCACCCACCCCCATACCCTTTGAAGTGATGCGAAAGCGCAGCGCGTTTCTCGCCGCCGCCCGCGCCACGAAACGCGGCACCAAAGGCTTCATCCTGCAAGCCCGCAAACGCGAGGACGAGGGGCCGGTTCGTGTCGGCTTCACCTGCTCCAAGAAAGTCGGCAACGCCGTGGCCCGAAACCGCGCCAAGCGCCGTCTGCGTGAGGTGGCCCGCCTCGTCCTGCCCACGCATGGCAAGCCCGGCTGGGACTACGTTCTGATCGGCCGCCATGACGCGACGGCCGCGCGCGACTTCGCCGCCCTTCAGGACGATCTTGAATACGCCCTCCGCAAGGTCCACGACGCATGAGCCCGCTTGCTTGGATATTCTCGCTCCCGGTGCGGTTCTACCGCCTCGTTTTCAGCCCATGGGTCGGCCACGGCTGCCGGTATCATCCCACCTGCTCGGCCTACGCGCTCGAAGCGCTGGAGAAACACGGCGGCTTCAAGGGCGGCTGGCTCACGCTCCGCAGGATCGCGCGCTGTCACCCCTGGGGAGGCAGCGGGATCGACAACGTCCCCGACTGAAAGCCACCTGAGACCACAGGTCGCGGTGAGAAAAACCGTGTCGCAGTTGGATAAGCGCCCAGCTCCCGCCAGATGTAGCGTCCTCCTCGTATGAGGAGACGAATCAATGGCAACCGATCTTTCCGGCGTCCTGCGCCCCGTGGCCAAGGCCAACGGCCTTCCCAACGAGCACTACGTGGATGATCGCATCTTCATGGAAGAGCGTGATGCTGTTCTATTCAAGAGCTGGTCCGGTGTCGGCGTGACCGCCGATGTTCCAGAGCCCGGGGACGCGAAGCCGATCGAATTCCTCGGGATGCCCCTGCTGCTGATCCGGGACAAGGACGGGGACATACGTGTTTTCCAGAATACCTGCCGCCATCGCGGCATGATCCTCGTTGCCGAGCCCAAGAAGATCGAAGGCGCTATCCGCTGCCCCTATCACTCCTGGTGTTACTCCACCAAGGGCAAGCTCGTTGCCACGCCCCATGTCGGCGGCCCGGGCATGAACACCCATGAAGACATGCCCAAGAGCGATCTCGGCTTGATCGAAGTGCCCTCGCATATCTGGCTGGGCGTCATATACGTCAATGTTTCAGGCACAGCGGCGCCCTTCGAGGATGTCCACGCCGAGCTGCTCGAGCGTTGGAAGGAGTTCGACGTGCCGCTCCATCACGGCGGTGAGGACAGCACCTTCACGCTCGATGTGCAGACCAACTGGAAACTCGCCGTCGAGAACTATTGCGAGAGCTATCACTTGCCCTGGGTCCATCCGGGCCTCAACAGCTATTCGCGCCTCGAGGACCACTACAACATCGAGGAATATGGCCAGTATTCCGGCCAGGGCACCCTCGTCTACCGCCAGCTCGAAGGCCAGATGGGGGAACGCTTCCCCGATTTTCCGAACCTGTCGGACAAGTGGGACACGGGCGGAGAATATATCACCGTCTACCCCAACGTGCTGCTTGGCGTTCAGCGCGATCATGCCTTCGCGATCATACTCGAGCCCAAGGCGGTGGACCGCACGATCGAGCATATCCACCTCTTCTATGCCGAGCCCAAGGTCGATGAAGCCCTGCGTGCCAAGAATGCCACGCAGTGGAAAACCGTCTTCCAGGAAGATGTCTTCGTCGTGGAAGGCATGCAGAAGGGCCGCAATGGCCACGGCTTCGACGGCGGACGCTTCTCACCGGCCATGGACGTGCCGACGCACTGCTTCCATGACTGGGTCGCGCGCCAGCTCATCGACCATCGCCAGCGGGTCGCAGCGGAATGAACGGGCTCAACGAAAAGCTCCTCGCGGCCCATGAACGCGAGGACACCCATGCGCTGATCGGCCTTTACGAGACAGCCGCCGACCAGTCGAACGACTTCACCGAGCGCAGCTTCTTTCTGACCCATGCTTTTGTCTACGCCTTGGAAAAAGGCGACTGTCAGGCCGACCTCCTCCATGGCCGCCTACGCGAGATGGGCCGGATCTGAGCCGTATTCCGCGACGGAAAACGAACCGGAATTCTCGAAAAACTCCGGTGTGGGATTAAAACGCGGCGCAGTGTGGCACGAAAAGTTGCGCGGCAGCCCGCAAGCCGCTATGGCCATGCCATGCTTGATCAGAACGACGACATTCACCCGCTCTTCGCCGGCGCTCCCAAGAGCACCGAGTTCAAAAAACTGCGCAAACGCATCGTGCAACAGACACGCGAAGCCATCGCCCAATATGGCATGATAGAAGACGGCGCGAAGTGGCTTGTATGCCTTTCCGGCGGCAAGGACAGCTACACGCTGCTTGCGGTGCTCCATGAGCTAAAGTGGCGCGGGCTTCTCCCGGTGGAGCTTCTGGCCTGCAATCTCGATCAGGGCCAGCCAGGATTCCCGGCGACGGTGCTGCCCGAGTTTCTCGAAGAGCGCGGCGTGCCGCACCGGATCGAATACCAGGATACCTATTCCATCGTCATGGACAAGGTGCCCGAGGGGCGCACCTTTTGCGCGCTCTGCTCGCGGCTCCGGCGCGGCAATCTCTACCGCATCGCCCGAGAGGAAGGTTGCTCCGCAGTTGTGCTCGGGCACCACCGCGACGACATTCTCGAAACTTTCCTGATGAACCTTTTTCACGGCGGCCGCCTTGCCACGATGCCACCAAAGCTCGTCAACGAGGAGGGTGATCTCTTCGTCTATCGCCCGCTCGCCCATGTGGCCGAGGCCGATTGCGAAAAGTTCGCCACAGCTTTGAATTACCCGATCATCCCCTGTGATCTCTGCGGCTCCCAGGACGGCCTCCAGCGCCAGCAGGTCAAGGCCATTCTGGACGGCTGGGAAAAGAACAGCCCCGGGCGGCGCGGAGTCATGTTCCGCGCCTTGACGAATGCACGCCCAAGCCACCTTCTCGATCCGCAACTGTTTGATTTTGAAGGGCTCTCACGCGATTCCGCCATAGCCGAGGACAGTGAAACAGAGACGCCCGTACTGCGTTAATCGCCTGTTGAGACAATCGCGCTAGCCTCCCCTCGAACATCTGAGGGGATGATGACATGGCACATGGCGGCGCAGCGGCGATCTTGTCGAAAGCCAGGCGTCTGGGGCGCTCGCTCATCGAGCCACGCTTCCTCGCCTTCGTCCCGGCCCTGCTGCTTGGCGCGTTCTGGCTCGGCGGAGAGGCGGCGATGATAACCGCGGCTCTCGGCCTGCCGATCGCGCTGCTTGTTGGCGGTGCGCTCAGCGAGGGAGGCGGCGCCGCGCGTTGCGCGGTCGATACCGCAACCGGCCTGCCTTCGCACGAACGGCTTGCGCCGGAGGTCACGCAAATCCTGCAGACCTGCGCCGAGACCGGGCGCGCCTCGGGGCTTTTCCTCGTTCAGCTTGAAGAGCTCGACCGCATCCTCACTCGACATGGTCAGGCCGCAGCCGACCTTATGCTCGAGCGGGTGGGCCAGCGTTTCCTCTCGATACTGCGCAGCGACGATCACATTTATGCCATTGGCAACGGACGCTTCGCCATCTGCCTTGCTCCCGAGCCGCATTTTTCACTGGAAAGCGCGATCCAGCTTGCCGCGCGGCTTCAGTCCAGCGCCGAAGAGCCTGTTTCCTTTGAAAGCCAGACACTCTTTTCAAGTGCATCCATTGGTTTCTGCCTGAGCTCTCGGAGCCCGGAGGCATTCGGCAATACGCTTCTGAAGGCCGCCGAAACGGCGCTCGTGGCTGCCCTCGAAGCCGGTCCTTCCGTCATCCGCGCCTATAGCCGCGACGTCGCCGCCAAGGCCCGCCTGCGCGAACAGCTCGCAGCCGAGGCAGAAACCGCCTTTGCCGCAGGCGCCATCGCACCGTTCTTTCAACCCCAGGTTTCCAACGACACCGGCGAAGTCACGGGCTTCGAAGCCCTGGCACGCTGGCAACATCCCGAGAAAGGCTTGCTGAGCCCAGCAGAATTTCTCCCCGCCCTCACCGCCTCGGGACAGATACAACAGCTCGGCGAGATCATGCTCGGCGGGGCGCTCTCGGCACTCAAGAGCTGGGACGCCAAGGGAGTCCACGTGCCGCGCGTGGCCGTCAATTTCACGGCGGAAGAGCTGGGCAACCCGAAGCTCGCCGAGAAAATCCGCTGGGATCTGGACCGCTTCGACCTCACACCAGACCGGCTGACCATCGAGGTTCTGGAAACCATCGTGGCAGGTGCCCGCGAAAGCACCGTCTCGCGCAATCTCGCCCGGCTCTCCGAGCTGGGCTGCCACATCGACCTGGATGATTTCGGTACCGGCTATGCCTCGATCACGGCAATCCGGCGCTTCGCCGTGAGCCGGATCAAGATCGACCGTAGCTTCATCACGCGGGTTGATCGCGACCGTGAGCAGCAGCGCATGGTCGCCGCCATCCAGACAATGGCGGAACGTCTCGGCCTGGAGACGTTGGCCGAGGGTGTAGAGACCTCCGGCGAACATGCCATGCTCGCCCAGCTCGGCTGCGCACATGTCCAGGGCTTCGGGATCGCACATCCAATGCCCGCCGACCAGGCCGCAAGCTGGCTCGTCACTCATGCAGCACAGCTTTCCGAATTGCCGCGCATTCAGGGTGAATCGGGCTGAGGAACGCAATATCGCGCTCGTGCGCCTTGCGCGGAGCCTCTCGCCGCTTCCTTTCGCCGCTCCCCGGCCAATAAGAGCTTGACCTTTACCCTCTCACTCTGTTGAACCTGCGTCACTTCGGAAAGGCAACAGGCAACGGGCGCTTCATGGACGATCAGAACAAGAATCTCATTCTCGCTTTGGCACTCAGCATGCTTGTCATTCTGGCGTGGAGCACCTTCTTCCCGCCGCCCGACGTGCCTCCGGAAGAGCTCGTCCAATCGGCGCCGGACAGCCAATTGGACGATGACGGCGAGGCGGTTGTCCCGCAGACCGCAGGTGAGACAGAAGCAGCCACGACCCCGGCCGAGCCCGTTACCGACGCGCCACGCGTCTCCGTCGAAAACAGCCTCGTTGTCGGTACGCTCAGCCTTGCGGGCGGGCGCATCGACGAGCTTTCCCTCAAGAACTACCGCAAAGAGCTCGAACCGGGCAGCGAGACCGTCCAGCTGCTGCGTCCGCGCGGCGCGGATGGCGCCTACTATGCTCTCTACGGCTGGGCGCCCGGCGCAGGGCTGAGCCTCGAGACCGTTCCCGGCCCCAACACAGTCTGGCAGCTCGAAGGCAACGAGGCGCTCACGCCCGAAAGCCCCGTCACTATCACTTGGGACAACAGTGCCGGCCTGACCTTCCGCCGCACAATCAGTCTCGATGACGATTACATGTTTACCGTGCGCCAATCCGTCGAGAATACCGGCAGCGGCACAGTCAGCCTCGCTCCCTATGGCACGATCGCGCGGCAGGGCGAGCCGGACGACCTCAAGAATTTCTTCATCCTCCACGAAGGCGCCGTCCGCCTCGTCGACGGCGAGCTGACCGAGACCGACTACAACGATTTCGAACCCGCCGGAGAGCACGAGGAAATAACCGTCAACGAAGCGGGCTGGACCGGCTTCACCGATCACTACTGGATGACGACGCTGATCGCCGATCAGCCCGGCACCGAGTTCACAGGCTTTCACGATACCCGCCGCGACATCTACCAGACCACGGCCAAGCTCGAGACGAAAACGCTCGCACCGGGCGAGAGCGCCGAGGTTGAGACGCGCCTGTTTGCCGGCGCGAAAGAATGGGACACGATCCGCGAATACCAGAACGAACAGGACGTGCCCAAGTTCATCGACAGTATCGACTGGGGCTGGTTCTACTTCATCACAAAGCCGATGTTCTGGCTGCTGCACAATCTCAACGTGCTGATCGGCAACATGGGCTGGGCGATCATCGCGCTCACCTTCGTGATCAAGCTGATCCTCTTCCCGCTGGCCTACAAATCCTATTCCTCCATGGCGAAGATGAAAGAGCTTCAGCCGGAAATGGAAAAGATCAAGGAACAGGCCGGAGATGACCGCCAGAAACTCCAGCAGGAGATGATGGCACTCTACAAGAAAGAAAAGGTCAACCCGGCCGCAGGCTGCCTGCCGATCCTGCTCCAGATCCCGATCTTCTTCTCGCTCTACAAGGTGATTTTCGTCACGCTCGAGCTGCGCCATGCGCCCTGGATCGGCTGGATCCGCGACCTGTCGGCCCCCGACTCCTCCTCGATCTACAACCTCTTCGGCCTGATGCCCTGGGACGCACCTGATCCGACCAGCATCATGGCGCTGATCTTCATCGGCATCCTGCCGATCTTCCTCGGCGTGACGATGTGGCTGCAACAGAAACTCAACCCGGCCCCGACCGACCCGATCCAGCAGCAGATCTTCGCCTGGATGCCCTGGGTTTTCATGTTCATGCTGGGCAGCTTTGCCTCGGGCCTCGTGATCTACTGGATCGCCAACAACACGATCACCTTCACGCAGCAATACCTGATCATGCGCAGCCAAGGCTACAAGCCGGACGTCTTCGGCAACATCAAATCGAGCTTCAAGCGCAAGCCGAAAGAAGACGGATGACACGCCGCCTGACAGCGATCTGGCGGCACCCGATCAAGAGCCATGGCCGCGAGTCGCTAGGCGAAGTGCTCTGCGCGGCAGGCGAAACACTTCCACATGATCGCCGCTGGGCGGTCATGCACGAAGTCTCCCGCTTCGACGTGGCCAAGCCCGAATGGCAGCCCTGCTCGCAGTTCGTGATCGGCGCAAAAAGCCCGCGCCTGCAAGCCATGCGTGCGCGACTTGACGAGGCGACAGGAACACTGTCTCTCACCCATCCCGATCTGCCAACGCTCAGGATCGACCCGGCCGCGCCGCAAGACGCCGCGGCCTTCATCGAATGGATGCGCCCGCTGGCAAACCCGAACCGCCCAGCGCCTGCCCGTCTCGTCTCGGCGGGCACGCGCGGCATGACGGACACGAATTTCCCCTCGGTTTCGCTGATCAATCTCGCCTCGCACCGCGCCGTCGAAGAAAAGCTCGGCCGCGGAATCTCGCCCCTGCGTTGGCGCGGCAATTTCATCTTCGAGAGCCACGCGCCCTGGGAAGAGATGGACTGGCCCGGCAAGCGGCTGGCCCTCGGCGAGATCGAGCTTGAAGCCATCGAACCGATCCAGCGCTGCACGGCCACCACGGCAAGTGTCCATACCGGCGAGGTTGACGCCGACACGCTCGGCACCCTGAACAAAGCCTTCGGCCATCAGGATTGCGGCCTCTACGCGCGCATCGTCAAGAGCGGCCGCGTGCGCGTTGGCGATACGCTGGAGGTACTCTGATGGACATGCAATTCCCCCTCGCCGAAACGCCCGATGACCTGACACGCGAGAAAGGCCGCAAGCTTTTCGCAGGTGGCGGCGCGGAGTTCCTCAAGGGCGTCGTGGCCATGTCCGGCCTGCCCGAAAGCGACCGGCTGGAAGTTTGCTTCGCGGGCCGCTCGAATGTCGGAAAGTCCTCGCTCATCAATGCGCTGACAGGGCGCAAGGGCCTTGCCCGCGCCTCGAACACGCCGGGGCGCACGCAGGAAATCAACTTCTTCGCCCTCGGTGAGAGCCACTACCTCGTCGATCTGCCGGGCTACGGCTATGCGAACGCGCCGCTCGCCGTCGTCGAGAAGTGGCAGCGCCTCCTGAAGCAATATCTTTCCGGTCGCCAGAACCTGCGCCGCGCTTTTGTCCTGATCGATGCACGCCACGGTATCAAGGCCGTCGATGAAGAGATCATGGCCCTGCTCGACAGCTCCGCGGTCACCTTCCAGGCGGTGCTCACAAAGGCCGACAAGGTGAAAGCCGCCGAACGCGAGAAGGTTCTGGGCCAGGTCCGTACCAAACTCGCACAACATCCCGCCGCCTTCCCCGAGATCGTGCTCACCTCCTCGGAAAAGGGCGACGGGGTCGAAACCCTCCGAGCCATCATCGCCAGCCTCGTCTGAGCGGGGAAGCAGGCAAGGCTTGCACCGCGCGTGCCGATAGGGGAAAACACCCCGAAACCCGGGACAAGAAGATGAAGACGCAAGACATGGACCGCGACTGGATCGCCACAGCCCGAACGCTAAACCAGGCCCTGCCCATGCTGCAGCGCTACAACGGCGCCATCGTCGTGGTCAAATTCGGCGGCCACGCGATGGGCGACGACGCCGCGATGGAGGAATTCGCCCGAGATATCGTCCTGATGCAGATGGTCGGGGTCAACCCCGTGATCGTCCATGGCGGCGGTCCGATGATCAACGAGAAGCTCGGCAAACTCGGAATCAAATCCGAGTTCATCGACGGTAAGAGAGTGACCGACGCAGCCACTGTCGAAGTGGTCGAAATGGTGCTGTCCGGCCTTGTCGGCAAGCGCATCGTGCAGGCTCTGGGCGCCCAGGGAGGCAGGGCCGTCAGCCTGTCTGGCAAGGATGCAAACCTCATGATCTGCGATCAGACCGACCCGGCCCTGGGATTCGTCGGCACCCCGGCCGAGATCAACGCGGATGTGCTCCACGACTTCTTCGACAAGGGCATGATACCTGTCATCGCACCCCTCGGCGCGGGCCGGGACGGCGAGACCTTCAACGTCAACGGCGACACCGCCGCAGGTGCCATCGCCGCTGCGCTCAAGGCTGATCGCCTGCTCCTTCTCACTGATGTCGAGGGGGTCAAAAGCAAAGACGGAAAGATTCTGACCGAACTCAAAGCGCGGCAGATCCGCGACCTCATCGACGATGGAACCATTGCCGGTGGCATGATACCCAAGACCGAAACAGCCCTCACGGCCATTGAAGGCGGTGTGCGCGGCGTGGTGATACTTGATGGACGCGCTCCCAATGCGTGCCTGCTCGAACTCTATACCGAGCATGGCGCGGGCTCTCTCATCAAAAAGTGAAGCCCCCGGCCTTGCCGGATCGCGGTAAAGAGGCCACATATCCAAAATGGAATATGAAGCTATCATCCGATTCGGCATTTTCGCGGGGCTCTTCGCCACCCTCGCGCTGGCCGAGGCGCTCCTGCCCCGCCGCGAGCGGGCCCATTCGCGCATGGGCCGCTGGATGACCAACTGGGGCATTACGATCGTCAACACGGTGAGCCTGCGCCTGCTGGCCTTCGCCCTGCCACTGCTTGCCGTGGGCGCCGCGCTCGACGCCGAGGCGAATGGCTGGGGCCTTTTCAACATGACGGACTGGCCGGCTTGGATCGAAGTCACGCTCGCAGTGCTCTTCTTCGACTTCGCGATCTGGCTTCAACATCTCATCACCCACAAGGTGCCGCTGCTCTGGCGGCTGCACCGCGTGCATCACGCCGATGTCGAATTCGATGTGACCACAGCGATCCGTTTTCATCCGGTCGAAATCGCCCTGTCGATGCTGCTGAAGATCGGGCTGGTCTATATCATCGGCCCCTCGGCACTGGCGATCATCCTCTTCGAGATCATTCTCAACGGCACGGCCATGTTCAACCATTCGAACCTGAAGCTGCCGCTCTGGCTGGATCGCTGGCTGCGCCTCGTGATCGTCACGCCCGACATGCACCGCGTGCACCATTCCGTTCACCGCTATGAACATGACAGCAACTACGGCTTTTCCCTCTCGATCTGGGACAGGTTGTTCCGCACCTACAAACCCCAGCCCGACGCCGGACACGAGGCCATGACCATCGGCCTTGAATGGCAGGATGACCGGCCCACCAAACTCGGATGGAGCCTATGGCTGCCCTTCTCGAAGCGCTGAGCCCGTCGCCGGAGACGGCTTCGCTCTCCATCTTTGGCGCGCTGCATGACAGCGGCGATACGATCGTTCTGCTCGGCCCACACGAGCCGGGCTTCTGGGGCGTATTCTCCGGCTCTCCCGAATATCGCGACGGCGCGCCCGACCCGCTCGACCGCTGGTCAAAACGGGTGATCGGCACCCTCGCGGCAAGCTGGGGCGGGACACCCGTCTTCCCCTCCGACGGCCCGCCCTACGCGCCCTTCCTCGATTGGGCCCTTGCCTCGGGCCAGGCCTGGCAATCGCCCATCGGGATGCTCGTGCATGCCCGCGCCGGCCTCATGGTCTCCTATCGGGGTGCCGTGCGCCTGCCTGCGCTTCACGATCTGCCCCGACCCGAAGAGCCGCCCTGCAAAAGTTGCACGGGCAAGCCCTGCCTGTCTGCCTGCCCCGTCGGTGCACTCAACAGCTCGCAGGTCTATGACGTGGAGGCCTGCAAGGCACACATCGACACGCCCGCAGGCACCGACTGCCTCACCTCGGGCTGCCTTGCGCGCCGCGCCTGCCCCGTGTCGCAGTCCTACGGGCGTGACCCCGCGCAATCGGGGTTTCACATGCGGGCCTTCCTATGAGCCTGACCCTCATCCTGATGCGCCACGCCAAATCCAGTTGGGGTGATCAGACCTTGCCGGATTTCGAACGCCCGCTCAATGCGCGCGGCCAAAGAAGCGCCGCGGTGATCGGGGATTGGCTCCGGGAAAAGCAGTGCCTGCCAGACCATGTCCTCTGCTCCGCCGCAACCCGCACCCGCGAAACGCTCGAGGGCTTGAAGCTCACCGCAGAGACCGAATTCCTCGACTCCCTCTACCATGCCAGCGCGGATCGCATGCTGGGTATCCTGCGAAGCCACGGGACGGGAACGACTGTCCTGATGCTCGGTCACAACCCGGGCACGGCCTTCTTCGCCCATGCCCTGCTGCGCAAGCCGCCTGCCCATCCGAAATTCTCACTCTATCCGACAGCGGCAACACTCGTCGCCGAGTTCCGGGCAGATCGATGGCAGGACATCAGCCTCGGTGCCGGTGAAGCGCGCGGCTTCATCGTGCCGCGCGACTTGACGGGTTGAGCGCCAACGGCCTCACTGCCGGTGCGCGCTGAGCCTGCCCGTGGCCACGGCGCGCGCGCCCACGCTCTCGTGAAGCCGCTCGCAAACGCCCCTCCCCACGCGCCTGCGCCCACGCAGCAAAAAGAGCTTGCCCCAGCCGCGCCACGTCCCGATCGACGGGGCCGTCGCGTCGCAATCGTAGCGCTTGCGCCATCCTTCGGGGAGCAGCAGGCCGCAGTCCTCGGCACGCTCCAGCATCCAGACCAGGGAAATATTCGCAAGTGGGCGGGCGCTCTCATCGCCGTCCAGCTGCCCGCCGACGTCACCGTGCGTACCCGGAAACCAGAGCTGCTCGACACGACCTTCCCAGTCGTCTGGACACTCCCACAGCACAGGGTCGAAAACAGATCGCGTCTCATCAAGCGCCAGCGCATGGAAACCATGCCTGATTGACGGGCCAAGCGCATGCGAATGAAACTGGTGCCGTGCTTCCGTGAGACGCCAGAAAAGCGGCAGCCGCAGGCCAAGCGCCTTCACGGTATCCCAGACGCCGACCATCTCGATCCCGGTCTCTTCATGGCAATGCGCCGCTGCAAAGGCTCTGACCACCGCGCTTTCGGTGCCAAGGCGGTAGTGCCGATAGGCCTGCTCCACGTTGCGCTCCGTGGCACATTCCCCGCGCAACAGGCCCACCTGATCGATTACGCCCGCCAGCGAGCGCACCGCATAGGCCCCGCGTGAATAGCCGAGGAAAAAGATCCTGTCGCCCGGTTTGTAGCGCGAGGCGAGATAGCCGTAGGCGCGCTTGATATGGCGGTTCACCCCGTAGCCCATCAGAACATGATGGGTATTGCGCCAGTCCTGCCACTGCACCCCGGCCTCGTAATAGACCGCCACCGGCGCGCCGATTTCACTCAGAAGGCGGTAAGCGAGGCCCGCGTTTGTCTCTCGCCCGGGCTTGAGCGAGGACATCGTGCCATCAAGAATGATAACATGATCTACGGTTCCACGCACCCGGCTCAGGGCCGACTGCCCATGCCTCTGCCCAGCAGGCCAGATCAGGCCGAAGATCTTCTTTGCGACGCGGTTTAAATTCATCTAACAGCTGCTTTTTCTCTCGCAAGATCTGTGGCTTCGCCAGAGCGCAGAAATTGATGCGATACCGCGAGCCCCCCTGTTTTGTCAGACACTCTAGCGCCAAGGAATCGCACTCGTGAACCCCGCGCCAGCCACATCACCTTTTCTTGTAGGACATGTGTTCCTCGCGCCAGGACTAGCCTTCACAGCCTTGCGAAAACGGAAGGCAATGAGACCTGAGCACTGTTAATTTTTACTAAAGCGTTCCGCGAAAAACCTGAAACTCTGCCTTTGGCGGAGCGCAGTGCAAGGCTTGGTCGATGCGCGCGCCCCGCCTTTATCTGATGTCTCGGGTTAAAGTCGGGACGCTTCAAATCAGACGGTCTGCACGGTCACGACACCGCCCGGCCCGTAGCCGTTGAACCGCGTGGCAATGGCAAGCGAATAGGCGCCCATGCCCCTGAACAGGAGATAGTCGCCGGTTGCCAGGTCCTCCGGCAGGCGCACCGGATCGGGAAGGCTATCGAGGCTGTCACAGGTCGGTCCGAAGACACGCCGTGCCCGGTCCACCCCACGCCGAGCGATGCCCTCCCGGCTCAACGCGGAAATCCGCGTGATCGGCGTGATGTCACGCCATTCGGCCATCGCGCCGTAAATCCCGTCGTTGATGAAAACGCTGCCGTCGGCGCGGAGCGCCTTGACCTGTGCAGCCAGGACGAAGCTTTCGGCCACCATCGCGCGCCCCGGCTCGCAGACCAGATCGGGTGCCTTGCCGAAAGCATCCGCGTTTGCTTGCCGGATCGCCCTGAACACCCGGTCCAGATCGGGCGCTGTTCCGCTCCGATGCGAGGCGAAGCCACCTCCCACGTTGAGCCGCCCGAGCGCGACCCCCGCCTCTCGCGCCACCTCGGCACTGGCCGTGATATACTCCGCCCAGGCCTCTGGCGCGTCGCATTGGGTGCCCGTGTGAAAACACATCGCCGGGGCAAAGCCTCGCGCCGCGACCTCTTGCAGCAGCTTCACAGCTGCACCCCGTTCCGCCCCGAACTTCGCACCGAAATCATAATGGGCGCCCTTGACGGGCAGCTTCAGCCTGACGCTCACTTCCTCTCCGTCGAAGGCCGGCGGCCCGAGCTTGTCCAGCTCTGCGATCTCGTCAACAGACCAGGATTTGACCCCCGCCTCACGCCCCGACTCGATCTCGCAAAGCGCGCGGACAGGATTGTTGTAATGCAGGTCCGCCTCCTTCGAGGCCTGCCTGACCAGTGCGATCTCGTCGGGGCTGGCGACATCGAAGCCGCTGACCCCGCTCGCCGCAAGCGTGCCAAGAACCTCGGGCGCAGGGTTGGCCTTTACCGCATAGGTCACCTGCCCG
>JAWLEL010000333.1:0-3374 GCA_041686165.1 Lentibacter sp. | reverse complement strand
GGAGTCTGCGGAATTTGCGCTTCGGTTTCAGGGTTTTCAGGCGCTTCCTCGGCGACAGGAGCGACCCCTTCATCAGGCATCTTGGCCACTTGATCGGGAATGTCGGTGGCGTCCGGAGCCTCACTGGCTGCCGGGTCCGTGCCGGGCGCGGGTTCTGAACTGTCCATGACGGGCATATCGGGTGCACGCGCAGTCTCGCCCTCTGCCGGCGTCACGGTATCTGCCGGTTTGACTTTTTCGCGCTCCCCTTTCTCGGCCTTGTAGCCAAGGCCCTTCATGAGGTCAGCGAACTGTTCGAGCGTCATGCCGGTGATCGAGAGCATGTCGGCACTGGCTTCGAAGCCGCCGCGACTGTCTTCGGCGCGGAGCATGTCTGCCAGGCGCTCCAGCATGTCGATGCGGATTGCCCGCTCACCCGCATTGCGATAGCCGGCCATCGTGTCGGTGCCCTTCGGGCCCGATGTGAGCCTGGGAACTGTCACGAGGCCAGGTGGCGGCGCTTCGGGGAATTCGCCCATGTCGTTCCAAAGCGACCAGAGCACGAGGCGCAGGCGCGTCGGTGCGGGTTTCAGCAGGAGCGGCATGAAGACGGTGAACTGCCCAAAACGCAGACCGTGCTTGCGCAAGCCAGCGCGAGCGTCCTGATCGAGTGCCTTGATCTCGCTCGCGGCCTGAACGCGCGGCAGCACGCCGAGCGCCTCGACCATCTGGAAGGCGAAGCCGCGGGCCAGGCCCGTGAGCTCTTCGTCGCGCGACAGCGCGAGGAGCGGCTCCATGGCGGTGGCGATCTTGCGGTCGATGAAGTGCTGCAGGCGGCGCGTGACCTTCTCGGCCACGTCTGTGCCCGCTTCGTCATCGACAAAGGCCTTGACCTGCGGTTTGAGCGGCTCGGCGCCCTTGACGAGCTTGCCGATGGCGCTCTCGCCCCACATGAGCCCGCCTTGCTCGGTGAAATCGAGCTCGGTGTCGGGGGCGTTGTAGAAACGATCCGCGCGCAGGTGGAAATGCGGTGCCAGTGCAGCCAGGCTTGCCTGCTTGAGCGTCTTGGCTTCCTGTCCGCCAGCGGACTTGTCCGAGCTGAAGCGGAAACCCTCGAGCCGGCCCACATATTCGCCTTCGACGGTGACTTCGCCTTTGTCGTTTACTTCGGCCAACATGGCCTCCTTCTGTTTCAAGCGCCGCAGCAGCACCGAGGTGCGCCGATCGACAAATCTCTGTGTCAGGGCGGAGTGTAGCGCATCTGACAGGCGGTCTTCTACAGCCCGAGTAACGTCTCGCCAATGGGAATCGTTCCCGACCCAGCCTTTTCGCTGCGCCACGTAAGTCCATGTGCGGATATAGGCAAGGCGCTTGGAGAGCGTGTCGATATCTGCCGCGGGCCGGTCGATCTGCTTGATGTGGCGCGCCAGCCAGTCTTCGGGGATCTGCCCGCGCTCGTGCAGATGGGCGAAGATCTGGCCGAGGAGGGCCGCGTGCTCGGCAGGAGAGATGCCGCGAAAATCGGGGATGCAGCAGACATCCCAGAGAAGCCGGACCGAGGGCGCATCCGACGCGCGGGCGAAGGTCTCGGCGTCTTGCGCGAGGGTCTTGAGCGCGGAAAGATCGTCGGCTTCGCGGGCGCGCACCAGAAGCTCGTTGTCCGAGGCTTCCTCAAGCGAGCGGAGAAGGGCGTCCACATGGCCGAACTCCAGACGCGGATTGCGCCAGGTAAGCTTCTTAACAGGGGCGAAACGGTGCTGCATGATCGCGTCTGCCACCTCTTCCTGCAAGGGTGGGGCCTCACCGGTGACACCGAAGGTGCCATGGCTCATGCCCCGTCCCGCACGCCCGGCGATCTGGCCGAGCTCGTGGGGCATGAGCGCGCGCATACGGCGACCGTCGAACTTTTGTGTGGCGGAAAAGGCGACGTGGTTGATGTCGAGATTGAGCCCCATGCCGATCGCATCGGTGGCCACGAGGAAATCCACATCTCCGTTCTGATAAAGCTCCACCTGGGCATTGCGAGTGCGTGGGCTGAGGGCGCCCATGACCACCGCAGCGCCACCTTTCTGGCGCTTGAGCAACTCGGCGATTGCGTAGACGTTCTCGACGGAGAAGCTGACGATGGCTGAGCGAGGTTGCATGCGCGAGATCTTGCGCGCCCCTCCATAGGAAAGCTGACTCATGCGTTCGCGGCTCATCAGATCGGCTTCGGGGACGAGCGCGCGGATGATCCCGCGCATCGAATCAGAGCCGAGAAAGAGAGTCTCGTGCTGCCCCCTCGCACGCAGCAGGCGGTCGGTGAAGACATGACCGCGCTCGGGATCGGCGCAGAGCTGGATCTCGTCGATGGCGAGAAAATCGGTTCCCATGCCCTCGGGCATGGCTTCGACCGTGCAGACCCAGTATTGCGCGCGGGGCGGGACGATGCGTTCTTCGCCCGTGACAAGCGCCACTACCGATGGGCCGCGCGCGGCGACGATCTTGTCATAGACCTCGCGCGCCAGAAGGCGCAGCGGCAAGCCGATGATCCCGGTGCGGTAGCCGAGCATGCGCTCGATGGCGTAGTGCGTCTTGCCCGTGTTCGTGGGCCCGAGCACCGCCGTGATGCGCCTTTGCTGGGACATGTCAGTTGGACTCGCTGATTCCTTGCGGCTTGCGCCTAGAGCTCGGTTCCGTTCACGTCGCGCTCGAGACGTGCGGACGCTTCGAGAGCTTTTTCATGTGCCGGGTAGAGGTTCAAGAGTATCTTGTAGGCGTCATGGGCCTCTTGAGGGCGGTCGATCCTTTCGAAAATCGTTGCGAGGCCGAAAATGGCGCTGAAGTGCCTCGGGTTGAGCGCAAGCGTCTGTTGCAGGTCATTGAGCGCGAGGCCGTATTCCTCAAGCGCATAAAAGGCCTGTGCGCGACCGTGCCACCCTTCGGCAAAGCCCGGTGCATGGTCGGTCAACGCGGTGAAATGTTCGACGGCAGCGATATGGTCCTGCTCCTCTAGCGCGTCCTCACCGCGACGCAGCAGGAGATTGGCGCTGGCGGAACCGGATTTCGACCATTCGATCTCTATATCGCGCGCGATCTTGCTGGCCTCCGGCCCCTCTGCGGCGGAAAGCTCTTCGAGTAGCTCCTGAACGCGCTCGGGCGCGTCCTGCGACAGCACTGGCCCGAGACTCGCGAGAACCAGCACGATTGCCGCCACGGCAGGTTTGAGATGGACAGTGAGAAAACCCATAGTAGGGTGAGGATAACCCATGACAGAGCCGAGACAAGCCTCTGTCGCGACAATGTGAAGGAGAGACCATGAGTGATGTAGTCGATGGCGCGGTCAAGGCGCTCAATGAAAAGATGGAAGGCGGCTTTGATGCGGGCACGGCCAAGTTCGTGATCGAAGGCGAGGG
>JAWLEL010000332.1:0-3382 GCA_041686165.1 Lentibacter sp. | reverse complement strand
GATCGGTGCAGCGGCCGGGCGTTATTTCCGCAAGGACAAGTCCGTGGCCCATCGGGTCGTCATCGGGAAGGATACCCGTCTGTCAGGCTACATGTTCGAGAGCGCGTTGACGGCAGGGCTCACCAGCACGGGAATGAATGTCTTGTTGCTGGGGCCGGTTCCCACGCCTGCGGTGGGGCTTCTTACCAAGTCCATGCGTGCCGATCTTGGCGTGATGATCTCGGCGAGCCACAATCCGGCCGTCGACAACGGGATCAAGTTCTTTGGTCCGGACGGTTACAAGCTGTCCGACGAGGCTGAACGAGAGATCGAAGCGCTCGTCATGGGGAACGTGGAGCCGGCTCAGGCGCGGAATATCGGGCGTGCGAAACGTATTGATGATGGCCGTTTTCGCTATATCGAAAGGGTCAAGTCGAGCTTCCCGCCGGGCATGCGGCTCGATGGGATCAAGGTGGTCGTGGATTGTGCGAACGGGGCTGCCTACAAGGCTGCGCCCGAGGTGCTTTGGGAGCTTGGCGCCGAGGTCATCGCGGTTGGTGTGAGCCCGGATGGCTTCAACATCAACGAACGTTGTGGTTCCACCAAGCCGAAAGTCGCAGCGGAAACTGTCGTCGCGCACGGGGCTGATCTCGGCATCTGCCTCGATGGGGATGCGGACCGTATCGTACTGATCGACGAGACCGGAACTGTCGCGGACGGGGACCAGCTCATGGGGCTGTTGGCCGCCCGCTGGGCCGAGCGCGATCTGCTCACGGGCGACGCTCTTGTGGCGACCAAGATGTCGAATCTTGGCCTTGAGCGTTTTCTCGAGAAGAAAGGGATTGGCCTTGAACGCACCAATGTCGGAGATCGCTACGTCGTCGAGCGGATGCGCGAGGGCGGTTTCAATCTCGGTGGAGAGCAATCCGGGCATATCGTCATGACGGACTATGCCACGACGGGCGACGGGCTTCTGGCCGGGTTGCAATTCCTTGCCGAGCTCGTGACTTCTGGCAAGCGTGCCTCCGAGCTCTTGCGCGTGTTCGAGCCTGTCCCGCAGATGCTCAAGAACGTCAAGTTCGAGAACGGGCAGGTGCCGCTCCAGGAAGAGAGCGTGCAGTCCGTCATCGCCCAGGTCGAGACGCGCCTCCACGGCCACGGGCGGCTTCTGATCCGCGAATCCGGCACGGAGCCGCTCATCCGGGTCATGGCCGAATGCGACGATACCGAGATGCTGGAGCGAGCTGTCGGGGATGTCGTCGCGGCTGTCGAGCGCGTTCTCTAGCGCGCCTCACGCCGTCCGGAGCCGCCGAACAGGCGGCTGAGCGCGCCATATTGGCTCACGCCGAGGCCCGTGAGAATGAGGCCGAGCGCGAGCATGAGACTTTCCGGCAGAGGCTCTGCGAGCAAGAGCGCCCCGAGCAACACCGACCAGAGCGGAACCTGGTAGTTCACCAGGCTCATGAACACGGGGCCTGCTGTGCGTATCACGTAGACGCGCAGGAAATTTGCCCCAGCCGTCGGCACGAGGCCGAGAAAGGCGAGGATGCCCAGCGTTTGCAGGTCGGGCAGAGCCGGAGCGCCCTCGACGGTTATGGCCGTCGGGATCACCAGCGCGGATCCGATGAGTAGCGGCATCGCCGCGAGGCCGATCGGATCGATTGGTGGCAGACGGCGCATGACCACAGAGCTGACGGCATAGCAGCTTGCAGCGCCGACACAGGCGATGCGGCCGGGTGTTTCGAGTATGGCACCGGAGCTTTCGAAGGCCTGTCCGCCGATGAGAATCACCACCCCGCCAAAGCCGATGAGAAAACCGATGGCGCGCCGCAGGGTCATGGCGTCGCCGGGAACAAGGAAATGCGCCATCGGCAGCACGAGCAGGGCCACCGTCGCCATCGATACCCCGGCGAAACCGGATGTCACGTATTGCTGGCCCCAGCTGAGCAGCATGAAGGGAACCGCAGTCGAGAGCGCGCCAACGACAAGCAAAGCGCCCCAGGCGCGATCCGTTGAGAGCCAAAGCCTGCCGCCCATGGCCCGCCAGATCAACGTTGTCAGCACTGCGGCAAAGCCGATCCGCGCGCTGGCGATCCAGAAGGGTGTCATCGTGACAAGCGCAAGCTCGATGACAAGGAAAGTCCCGCCCCAGACGAGGCCAAGCGCTGCCACGCTCAGCCAGCTTTTCGAAGTGATGTGATTGGACGTCGTCATGAAGCGCTGCCTTCCTGTTCGCTGCTCCTTAGACGCCTGCGGAGGGCGAAACTCAATAGGGGACGCCGCGATCCGACGTGCCTGGCACGAAAAAAAGGCGCCCCGCAGGACGCCTTTTCCCAGTTGATCACGATGATCAGTTCTTTTCCTTGTCGACCATCTTGCCAGCGGAGATCCACGGCATCATCTCGCGGAGTTTCTCGCCGACCTGTTCGATCTGGTGTTCGTCGTTGAGACGACGCGTGCCCTTGAAGAACGGCTGGCCCACGGCATTTTCCTGCATGAAGTCGCGAACGAACTTGCCTTGCTGGATGTCCGTCAGGATCGCCTTCATGCGTGCCTTCGTTTCATCGTAGGGCAGCACGCGCGGACCGGAGACATACTCGCCATATTCGGCCGTATTCGAGATCGAGTAGTTCATGTTGGCGATGCCGCCTTCATAAATCAGGTCGACAATGAGTTTTACCTCGTGGAGGCACTCGAAATAGGCCATTTCCGGCGCGTAGCCGGCCTCGACGAGCGTCTCGAAGCCCATGCGGATCAGTTCCACGAGACCGCCGCAGAGCACGGCTTGCTCACCGAAGAGGTCTGTTTCGCATTCCTCGCGGAAGTTCGTCTCGATGATGCCCGAACGGCCGCCGCCGATGGCCGAACAATAGCTGAGGCCGATCTCGAGCGCCTTGCCGGTGGCATCCTTGTCAACGGCCACGAGGCAGGGCACGCCGCCGCCCTTGGTGTATTCGCCGCGCACGGTGTGGCCCGGGCCCTTGGGGGCCATCATGATCACGTCGATACCGGCCTTCGGTTCGATCAGGCCGAAATGCACGTTGAGACCGTGGGCAAAGGCGATCGCCGCGCCTTCGCGGATGTTGTCATGAACGTATTTGCGGTAGGTGTCGGCCTGAAGTTCATCGGGCATGGTGAACATGATCAGGTCGGCCCAGGCCGCGGCTTCGGCGATCTCCATGACCTTGAGGCCCTCGCCTTCGGCCTTCGGGGCTGAGGCCGAGCCTTCCCGCAGCGCGACGACGACGTTCTTCGCGCCGCTGTCACGCAGGTTGAGTGCGTGCGCATGGCCCTGGCTGCCGTAGCCGAGGATGGCCACTTTCATGTCCTTGATGAGATTGATGTCGCAATCGCGATCATAGTAAACGCGCATGTCCGGCGCTCCCTTGTCTGGTTTCGATTG
>JAWLEL010000331.1:0-3390 GCA_041686165.1 Lentibacter sp. | reverse complement strand
TTTTTGGAGAATTGCCGGCAATGCATTTTTGAGTACCGCCGATTGTTCCTAACTCCTCCATGATTGCAGGGAGGACAAACATCATGAGCCAAAACTTCTATTCCGTTGCCGAGGTTGCCCGAAAGTTTCGGCGCCATCCCCGCACGATCAGGGACTGGATCCTGAAAGGATGCCCGACCCCGGGCGGATCCGTGAAATTGCCCGCAACCAAGCTGGGAAAGGAGTGGTGCGTGACAGAAGAGCAACTCGCGCTCTTCGAGGTTCGAGCCCGGTCTTCTTCTTGTGGAAGACCGGATCTCGACCTCAATGGCGCGTGACGGTTGGAACCCCTTTTGAAAGGAATTCGGAATGACCGTTCAAACCGCTCTTGAAACCTATATTTCTGAAAGCGGGGAGTCGATGCGTGCCCTGTCGATACGGGCGCATCTCAATCCCAAAATCGTCTCTGACATACTCAGGATTCCGGGGCTCCGACCCCGTCGCAAGAGCCTTGTCGCGCTGTCGGGCGCGACCGGCATCGATTTCGTCGCGGCGAGTGGGTTCGAGACCATCACCTATGCCGAGCTCATGAAAAGACTTGACCAGAAGGGATACCAATCCCTGCGCAGCCGCGTTTACTCCATGCTTCGGAAAGCGGGTTGGACCGCCGAGACGAAACACGTCTGCCGTCGCGACGTGATCGATTACTTCGAGACACAAAATGCAGAGGGCTTTGGCGTAGCTCCCGGGACCTATGCAACATACAAGAGCGATGTTCTGAAAGCGCTGAACATAGCACTGGGGCGCCAGCGACCCCGCAATGTCTCCGATATCGGTGGCGAGCATGGTGCTCTGCATGACGCGATCACGGACAACCCGGTCCCGCAATCCTGGAAGCTGATCTCCGGGTCCTTCCTTATCTACCTCCATGACCGCGAAATCGCCCTTTGGGCCATCACCAGCGATGTCCTCGCAGACTACTTTGCGCATCGTCTCGAGGTTTCATCCAAGACCGAGGCGAAATGCCGGGCGCACGTGGCCGAGATTGCACATATGATCACGCTTCTGTCCCGGCACGAGGCTTTCCGGCAATTCCGGCTTCCTGCGGTGAAACACCCCTTTGCCGACGGTCGGGACAAGTACAAGGTGGATGGCACCTTGATCGTGCCGATCCTCGAAGACTTTGATCGGCGCATTGTGCCTTGGGCGCGCGGAGAGGTTTCCCGGTCCGGTGAGACGCGGGAAGCCTTCATCGCGCGGCTCGATGCCGAGGATACCGACGTGTCGGACAAGAAAGCGCGCCTGAGGGCAGCGCGGGCCGCAAGACGGCAAAGGTCAGGAAAAACTGACCGGCCAGAAGGCAAGAGCGACGCAGCCAAGCTCGCCAAGAACGGCTTTCTCACGCGAAAATGCCAATGGTCTGCCCCGACCGTCGCGACACGCCGCGGCTATGTCGCATCGCTTGCGAAAGCCATTATCGCGGCGACGGAGATTGTGCCGGACTCGCTCGAGGAATTGTGCGATCCGGAGTTTCTTTATGACGCAGCGGACGCGCTTGCTGACGCCAACAAAGGGGAGTTTGCGAGCGGATATGTCGCGAGTGTCCTCAAGACCATGAAGAAGCTCGCGCGGGACTATTACGAAGCTTCGCCGGAACAACTGAACGAGATCGATGATCTTATCGCGCGTCACGGCGTGGCCGGCCGCGGCATCGCGCCGCGCAACGAGGCAAAACTTCGGCAGTTCACGGACACCCGGATCAAGAAACTGTTGAACATGTCCGATGTGATCGTAACGGGCGTAAATGCTGACCTCACGAAAAAGCGCAAGGCCTGGCGCAAGAAGCATGGTGTGGCACCGGAAAGCTCCGACATCGTCACACCGGCCCTTGCCCAGGACGTGATGGCCGCCCTCGCGCATGACATCCTGCTTTCACGCGCCCCGCGTACCGCCAATGTCGTGAATTGTCTGCTGGACTGGATTTCGTGGCAAGAGAAAAAGGCGCGCATCATTGTTCCCTCTGCCGAGGTCAAGATGCGCGGCGCCGACGATCCGGATCTCGTGATCCCGCTTCCCGAAAGCACGAGCCGGCTCTTGCGCAAGTATCTTGATACGATCCGCCCGATCACGCTTCGACCGGGGGATGAAGACAACCCGTTCCTGTTCCCCAGTCAGGCAGCAGATCATCAGTTTGAACCGGGTCGATCCTACGAAAGCCTGCTCGGACGTGTTACGCGGCTTGTCGATCGCCATGTCGGTGTCGACATCAACCCGCATCTCTATCGCCACCTGATCGGCTGGATCTGGCTGAAGGACAGCATCGACAACCTGCCGGCGGTGCAACGCCTGCTTGGGCACAAGAGCCTGCAGACGACGCTCGATCACTACGCGGAGCTCGACGAGAGCCTGGTCCTCGACAAGTGGCAAGACTGGATAAATCAAGAGAAGAAATCGTAATGACAGCGTCCCGTATCGCGAAAGCGCAAGACCGTCATGCGGCCACCGAAGTGGGGCCTCGTCGACCGGACCAGACCGAAATGGAGTGTGCAAGATGACCCAGAATGACACCGTTCTGCTGACCCTCCTCCCAGAAGAAGGGTTTTCGGCGCGTGTTCCGACCGCGGACGCGTTGCAGACCCGGTTGGCCGAACGCCTTGCCGAGGTGGGCGCGCCAGCGCTCGCTGAGTTCGCCTATGTCCAGAAACGCGCCGCCGAGATCTGGGGCGCCGCCCCAACGGCTCATTTTGCCCGTGTCTTGCGCGCGGCGCGGGTGTCCAGCAAACCCGCCTTGAAATCGAAATGGCAAAAAGCCAAGGCTGCGACATCGCGCCTGCCAGCTTCATGGCGCGACATTTTCCAGCAGTCGATCACCGCTTCGACAACCGGCAAGACCGTGGCTGGTCATGACCCCTGGAGCGCGGACTATTTTCTGGCCGTGATCAACGCACTCGTGGCATGGGTTGGTTTCTGCGAAGCGCACGATATGCCGATTGCGCCGACCGGTGCCACACTGGAGAAATATGCGCGTGCATGCGTGGAGCGGCGGGATGATCCCGTGTCCGAACGCACGGCCAGTGATTATCTTCAGCGCATTCACGCCGGATACACTCTGATCGACCCGGGCTATCCGTCTCGCGGGTGCGAATACGTCATGCGAGACTGGCGTGAGCGGTCCAGATTTGGTGGCACACCGACGAAAACCGGCGCACAACTGGTCACTGCAAAGGCGATCTACGATTTGGGGTTTTCGTGGATCGGTGACGCCGGCGGACGCCCGATGCGGGGAGTTCACGCTGCCCGAGACTTTCGAAACGGCTTGATTCTGGCCATCGGCGCGGCCCTGCCGGAGCGGGCGCGGGCCCTGTCGTACCTCGCATTCGACCAGAGCCTCGTATTGCTGGAAGACGGTCA
>JAWLEL010000330.1:0-3413 GCA_041686165.1 Lentibacter sp. | reverse complement strand
TGAGTTTCGGAGTCCTGGGTCTCGGGCGCCGCGCGTTCGGCCACCACGCTCTGAGTTGACTCCTCTGCACCCGGCTCCGCGCGCGCGGGCGCCGGCGCGTCCAGAACAGGAGCGATGACGACGCTTTCCTCGCCCTGGGTGCCACCCACGGAAAGCCGCATCACCCGTGCGGCCTCGCTCGCGGGCAGATCGACGAAAGCCGCGAACCTGCCGTCGGAGCCGGGCTGCGCCTCGGCTATGGGCAGCCCGTCGAGCAGGATCTCGACCGCGGCACCCGGTGCGCCGCGCCCCGCGACCAGCGCCTGCCCGTCCGGCTCGACGCGGACAACGTCGAAACGGGGGTTGGAAGCGCCAGGGTCAGCAGCCTCGGCAGGCTCGTCTTCGGGCCCGTCTCCGGGCACGTCTTCAACGGCGGCGGCGTCCCTCTCGGACCCGTCCTGCGCATCGCCCTGCGCGTCCGTCTCCGGCTCGGCCTGCGGTTCGGCAATGTCCGCAACGGAGGTTTCTTCATCGGAGGTGTCTTCATCAGGCGCCTGTGCAACAGGCTCTTCGGCAGAGGGCAGGGCAGGGTCAGGATTTCCCAGCAAGCTATCCTTGAAGTAAAACCCCGCGCCCCCGATCGCCACAGCGCCCGCAAGGGCCGCGCCCAGCACCGCCGGATTGGCAAGCAATCCACCCGTCTTGCTCATTTTTCCCCCAATTCTCACCTCCGAAAGCCAGAGGTTGAGCGACCATAGCAACAGGCGTATGACGGGTCAAAAGAACTCGCACCGCGCGCCCAACAAGGACAACCCCCATGACCACCCCCTCGATCTGCGTTTACTGCGGCTCCCGTGACGGCGCAGCCCCGGCCTATGCCGACGCCGCCGAAGCCCTCGGCACGGCGCTGGCCGAGGCTGGCTGGCGGCTTGTCTATGGCGCAGGCGATATCGGGCTCATGGGCCGCACGGCGCGCAGTGCCCAGGCCGCCGGCGGCGAGACCTTCGGGGTGATCCCGGCGCATCTTCTCACGCTCGAAGTCGGCAAGCGGGATCTCACGCGCTTCGTCGTCACCGAGAACATGCACGAGCGCAAGAAGGTGATGTTCATGAATGCCAACGCCGTGGTGCTCCTGCCCGGCGGTGCGGGCTCGCTTGACGAGTTCTTCGAAGTGCTGACATGGGCCCAGCTCGGGCTGCACCGCAAGCCCATCGTGCTTCTGGACATCGCGGGCTACTGGCAGCCGCTCCTCTCTCTCATCGACCACGTCATCGCCGAGGGCTTCGCCGATGACAGCCTGCGCAGCTTCTATACGGTTCAAACCGGCGTCGATGCGGCCATGGCCGATCTGCGCGCCGCCCTCTCCTGACGCAGGCTCGAGCCCGAGTAGAAGACGAGGCCGGTCCAGATCAGCCCGAAGGCCAGCTTGTGCCAGAAGCCGAAGGGCTCACCGAAGATGACCACCGCGCAGAAGAATTGCGCCGTCGGGTTGATGTATTGCAACAGACCCACCGTCGAGAGCCTGACGCGGCGTGCGGCATAGGAAAAGAGCATCAGCGGCGCCGCGGTGATCAGCCCTGAAAAGATCAGCATGCCGCTCTCGAAGGCATTTTGCCCGAAATGCCCGCCGCCCTGTCCATGGACCACGGCAAGGATGAGCAGGGCAGGGGGCACGAGCAGGGCCACCTCCGCCGTCACCGACACGACAGGCCCGGCATCGAGCCGCTTCTTGATCACGCCGTAAAAGCCGAAGCTGACCGCCACGACAAGGGCGATCCAGGGCGCAACGCCCAGGCCGTATGTAAGCAGGCTGACCGCCAGCGTCGCCAATGCCACGGCGAGGCCCTGCACGAGGCCGAGCGCCTCGCGAAAGAACACCCAGCCGAAGAGCACCGCGACCAGCGGGAAAATATAGTAGCCAAGCGCCGCCTCTACGGCGCGGCCCACCTGTATCGAGTAGATGAAGCAGAACCAGTTGATAGAGATCGAAAGGGCTGCCAGCAGGACGATCCCCGCGCGCCGCGGCGAGCCGAGCACGCGGCGCAGATCGCCAAGGCGGCGCTGCACGGCGATCACGCCAAGGAAGATGACGAAGGACCAGAACGTCCTGTGGGCAAGGATTTCAAGGGGCGGAATATGCGCCAACATCTTGTAATAGAGCGGAGATGAGCCCCATATGAGACAGGCGCATACCATCGCCAATACGCCCTTGCCCGCCTCGCCCTGCACGATCGTCTCCCTTTTCGCTCAATCCTGTGGATCCGGCCCTGTTGAACCGACCCTGAACTCACATTAAGCCTAAGTTGAATCAATTCTTTGCGTTTTCCAATCGCATTGTTATCGTCACATCCCAGACAACAACACAAGCACCATGCGCCACACACTTCCACTTGCGCCCCAGTTTTACGTGACGGCACCGCAGCCCTGCCCCTATCTTGAGGGGCGGCTCGAGCGCAAGCTGTTCACGGCCCTTCAGGGCCAGAGCGCCCAGGAGCTCAATGACGAGCTCTCCGCCCAGGGCTTCCGCCGCTCGCAGAACGTGCTCTATCGTCCCTCCTGTTCGGATTGCTCGGCCTGCCTCTCCGCCCGGATCGTGGCCGCCGATTTCACCCCGCGCAAGAGCCAGCGCCGCATCCTCAAGCGCAACGCGCATCTCGTCCGCCGCGTCACCTCGCCCTGGGCTACCGAAGAGCAATACGAGCTCTTTCGCCGCTATCTCGACAGCCGCCACGCCGATGGCGGCATGGCCGACATGGACGTCTTCGAGTTCGCCGCGATGATCGAGGAAACCCCGATCCGAAGCCGCGTCGTCGAATACCGCGACCCCGAGAGCGACCGCCTCGTCGCCGTCTGCCTGACCGATGTGCTCGCCGACGGGCTGTCCATGGTCTATTCCTTCTTCGACCCCGATTTCGAACGTGACTCCCTGGGCACCTACATCATCCTCGATCATGTCAAGATCGCCGCCGAGGGCAGCCTGCCTCACGTCTACCTCGGCTACTGGGTGCCCGGCAGCCCGAAGATGGGCTACAAGGAAAAGTTCGCCGGGCTGGAGATTTTCAAGGAAGGCGCATGGATTCCGATCGGTGACCCGCGTGATCACGAGGCGACGACGCATCCGCTCTCGACTCCGCCGATTGCCGAGCAGGTCGCAAACATCTGCTTGCCCGACATGGCCGTGCACAAGGGGCGTGGCTGAGGGGACGCTTTAGGGGGGCGTGGCTGAAAGGGCGTGACCTGCAGCCTTGTTTCCACGCCGCGAAACTCCGGACCTGGGCTCACACCAACCGCGCGCCGCGTGATCCGCAATGGAATACTCAGGCACCTTCGCAGGCGCCGCGCGGATTATTCCGCCGCTTCCGAGCCGGAGGCGCTGTCCTTGCCAGTCTCGGACGTCTCTTCGCCGCCCTTGCGGGGGGCATCGTCCTTGCGGG
>JAWLEL010000329.1:0-3413 GCA_041686165.1 Lentibacter sp. | reverse complement strand
ACGGCGATGCCGAAGGCCACCAGCAGCGCGATGGAGGCGGTGATCGTCACGGTCTGCCCGGTGAGCACCATCCAGGCCTCGATGCCGAGGATGGGCAGCAGGTTGGGCACCAGTGTGACCAGCCCCGCCCAGGCCGAGCGCAGCACCAGCGCGATGCCGAGCGTCATCAGCGCGATGGCGATGTAGAAGGCGGTGCGCAGCCCGTCGACCAGCACGGGCAATTGCTCTGCCGCGAGGATCGCGTAGCCCGTGACATCGGCCACCTCCAGTCCGACCGCGCCCAGCCTGTCCCGGAGGCGCGCGACATCAGCGGCGATCTCGCCCGGCGTGCTCAGGATCGAGGTGGGAACCGGGATCGAATAGCCGCTGCCATCAGTGGCGACGAGCCGTTGCACGGCGCGGGGAGCGTCAATTTCGTCGGGAAGCGTGACCGGCTGCCCGAGAAGCGCCTCGGAGGCGCGGGCGAGGCGCGCGGCGTCGGCCTCGGGGCTCTCGCCCGTGGCCGGGACGAAGACGTTGTGGCGCCCGCTTCCGGGGAGGTCTTCCTCGAGCGTCGCGAGCTCGTCGAGCAAGCTTGAGGCGCGCGGGACATGTTCGAACGGGTCATAGCCGGTCACGACATGGGGCTGCGCCGCGATGAGCAGCGCCAGCAGTGCGAGCGCGGCCGCGCTGACGACGCCGGCATGGCTGAGCAAGCGCACGGGCAGGCCCAAAACGGAGTGGAACCGCCGACTGGACTGCGCCGTGACCTGCCGCGTGAGGAGGAGCCGGGCGAGCAGCGGCACGAGCGTTGCCACGACGAGCAGCGTGATGATCATGCCGAGCGAGCCGACGATGGCGAGCTGGCGCAGAGCCTCGGAATCGATCCAGAGCATCACGAGGAAGGCGAGCACCGTGGTCAGCGTGGTGGAGACGATGGCAGGCAGGATCTCGCGCCGGGCTTGTGTCACGGCGGCGGCGGTCTCCTGTTCGGGCCGGCGGCAGATCGCGTGGAAATAATGAATGCTGTCGGCAAAGCCCAGGACGATCAGGATGACAGGGACAAGCGAGAGCAGCGGCGACATGGCCGTTCCCGTCACGGCCAGCGCGCCGAGACATACCGCGAGTGCCATGATGATCGGCAGGCCGCAGATGACCACGGCCCGCCAGGAGCGGAAGATCACGAAGATCAGCACGAGGCCGAGGACCACCGCGAGCGGGGTGATCGTGAGTTGATCGCGCATGAGGGCGTCATTGATCTCGGCCTCCAGCCGGGGCGTGCCAACCCGCGTGATCTCGAGTGCCGGGTCGGCCATGGCGAGGGGCGGGGCGAGGGCCGCCGCGAATTCGGAGGAGCCAAGCGCATCATCCATCTGGACGATGAAGAGAGTCGTGCGGCCATCCTCGGAGACGAGGCCGGAGGCAAAGGGGATCGTCTCGCGCATCAGGGCGAACTGCTCGGCGGGGGCAAGGCCAGCGATGCGATCGCTCTTGAGAAAGCTCCGGGGGCTTTCCGGTTCGGTCAGCGTGAAGAGGCTGAAGACATCCCTCACGCCGACCGTCAGCTGCAGCTCGATCAGCACATCCTCCAGCGCCGCCGGGGGCAGGACATCGCCCGACCGCACGGCCAGGACGACATCGCGCGTGTCGTCCCCGAAGCGCTCGCGGTGCGCGGCGAAAGAGGTATAGGCATCCGACGAACTTCGAAGGCTTTCGGTCAGGTCCGCGTTGAAATCAAGCCGCAGAACCCCGACGAACAGGGCGGCAAGTGCGAAGATGCTGAAGGCTGCAAAAGCGATTTTGTCGAGGAATGCACGGGACATGGGACTTTATCGGCGTCTTTACAGGGTCCTGCAATGCTGTTTTTAATGTCTTTGGGGCAGGGGTTTCTTGGGGAAGACATGTGAAGCATAGATCAGGCGCCGGTGTGCACGCCTTCACGAACATGCAGTGGTATCTCGCGGAAGCGGAGAACACCGTCCATTGCATCCTTGCCTCTTGCGAAGAAACCACCGAGGACGCCTTCCGCGACCTGCTGGCGCGTTTTGCACAGAATGGGCCTTCCGTCCTCTGGCAGGAGGATCGCGGCGCTCAGTCCATGGTCCACCGCTCCGATCTGGACCTCGTCGAGCTGGGGCGGTTCGAGCGCAGCTCCGGCACGCTGATGTCGCAATCGGACCTCAATGCGACACTGGCAAAGCCCTTCACGGCGGATGAGCCGGTCAGCTTTCGCGCCACATGTCATACCGCGGCGGAGCCCAACGGGAACGGCATGCGCACATGGATCGTCTTCGAGACATCGCACGCGATGACCGAGGGCAGCGACATCTCCAAATTGCTCAGGCGCATGACCGACGACACCGATGCGAGGGCGCAGAAGGTCAGCGAGCGGATGCGCGCGGGCGAGATCGGGGCCTTGTTCCTGGTGCCCTTCGTCTGGGTGCTTCACATGCTCGCCGCATGGAGCTGGAAAGCGCGGCGCGCGCAGTTTGCCTTTTCCCGCATCACGCTCGACAAGGCGGACCTGGCAAGGGCTGCGCGCGAGCTTGGTGTCAGCAAGCGGTCCGTGATCTTCGGGATGGTCTCGCACGCGCTGCTTCAGGACAAGCTCGGCAAGAAGGGCCATCTGGCCTATTCGACGCTTCCGGGCGAGCGGCTGCGGCTGGACAGCGAGAACTACCTCAACGTGCAGGTCGACGAGGTCAGGGCGCCGATCCGCGAGGACCTGAAGGCGCAGATCACCGAGCTGCACGAGATGCTCGCGCCGAGAGCGGGTGTGTCCCACTTCGTGTCGATCTGGCACAACAAGCTTCTGAGCATGCATCGCTTCTTTTATCGGTGGATGCCCTGGGCCTATCCGCGGAACTTCTTCGATTTCGCCCCGTTCGATCTCCTGCTCTCGCTCCTGCCGCCGATCAGGCCTGCGCGCTCCTGGGCGGATCTTCAGGACACGACCGTCTTCGCAGGGAGCAACACGGGGGCCTATCCTGCCTGCATCATCGCCGTGGGCGAAGAGCAGGTCAGCCTGAATTTCTGGCTCGATGCGGCGCGGGCCGAGCGGCTGCCGGACGTGCAGCGCAATGCCGAAGCCTTGTCGATCGGCGCGCGTATCTGGTGAGCCTTTGACGCGTTACAGGCGGACGAGCCCGGCGCGCAGGGCGGCGGGCATGCCGGCCTGCTCCATGTGCTCGCGCAGGCGGGCGTTGTAGCCGCCCGGCGTGTTCAGGGCATCCATGAGGGCACCGAGAGACGAGGCCGAAAGGTTGGCTGCCACGAGCTTGCGCAGGAAGTCTTCCGCCGTGTCGGCACTGGCGCCCTGCCCGGCGGCCCAGTCCGCCGCCGCGGCAACGAGTGTCGCCGCGGGCGAGAGAACCGCCTGCGCCGAGAGCAGCGCCTTGAATTCCTCCGCGCTTTGCATCGTGAACAGATCATGG
>JAWLEL010000328.1:0-3421 GCA_041686165.1 Lentibacter sp. | reverse complement strand
TGTTTGCGCCCGGCCGACACCGCTTCGTAGAGCGGATCGTCACTGCCGGCCGCGCCGAATTCGAGACGGTAGTTCTGGCGGAAGCGCCGGATCGCGGCCTCGTCGAGAATGACCTCCGAGACAGGTGCCAGCTCGACCATGTCGAGCCGCTGAGTCGTTCGCTGGCTGACCGGATCGAAACGGCGCACACCATCAAGAACATCACCGAAGAAATCAAGCCGCACGGGGCCGTCACCGCCGGGCGAGAAAATGTCGATGATGCCGCCTCTGATCGCGTAGTCGCCCGGCTCCGTCACCGTCGGGCTCTGGGAGAACCCCATCCGCACGAGAAAGTCACGCAGCGCCGCCTCGTTGACCCGCTCGCCCACGCGCGCCGAGAAGGCCGCCTCGCGCAGCACGTCGCGCGCCGGGAGATATTGCATGGCCGCGCTCAGCGTCGTCAGCAGAACGAACCGCTGCGGCATCCCGTGAACCAGGGCGGCCAGCGTCGCCATCCGCGCCGCCGAGATGTCCGGGTTTGGCGAGACGCGGTCATAGGGCAGGCAATCCCAGCCGGGAAACTCGATCACGGGCAAGTCTGGAGCAAAGAACGCCAGGGCCGCCTTCATCGCCGCCATGCGCTTGTCATCGCGGGCGATATGACAGACAGCGCCCGTCTTTTCCGCCTCACGGGTGATGAGCTGCGCGTCAAACCCCTCGGGTGCGCCACTGACTGTCAGGTGCTCTGCCATGATCTACCCCAGGGCACCGAAGCTGAGATTCTGATACATGCCCCAGAGCGCGGTCACGAAGATCGAAATCATCCCGATCACCTGGGTGATCATCCTCTGGCGCATGAGCAGCTTGATGAGCCGCTCGCCCCGCGCCTCCTCCTGCGCGATCAGCCGCGCCGTCGAGAGAGCAAACAGCCCCACGAGACTCATCGGGAAGACAAGAAGGAACACGGCCTGGGCGAACTCGTATCTGTAGACGAAGCCGAGCAGCACCAGCATCGACAGGAAAAAGCAGGCAAACCCGATCAACCAGAGCCCCGAGACATGGCCTATGTGCAGGAGCCTGTTGGTGTTGATGCGCACGATATCGGCAAGGTCGGCCTCGAAATCCTCACCGTGCCGCTGCGCGCGCAGCACCATGTCCCATGGCACGCCGAGCACCCAGTGAGATGCGGACGACCACATCACCGCCAGCGCGATCCAGAACCAGAGGTTCGAGAAGGAGCGCATGTCGATCAGCTCAAAAACGGTCGTATACCAGTCCAAGGGGGATATCCTTCACTTCCAACCCGCGTCTTCTAGCGCGCGCCTTTGGCAATTCCTACCCTTGAGACGCGGCAATTTCCATGCCAGTTATCACCGGCCTCACCAAAGGAGACCGTCATGCGCCCAGTTCATGCGCCCTTCCCGCTCAGACGCCTGCGCCGCACCCGCCAGAGCGCGGCCATTCGCGGCCTTGTCGCCGAGAACTCACTGACGCCCGATGACCTCATCTGGCCCCTCTTCGTGCGCGAGGGTGAAAACGTGGAGGAGCCGGTGCCCTCCATGCCCGGCGTGCTGCGTCGCTCGGTCGACCGCGTCGTCGAGGCGGCGCGCGAGGCGGCCGATCTGGGCATCCCGGCGATCTGCCTGTTTCCCTATACCGATGCCGCCAAGCGTAGCTCCGACTGCGCCGAGGCCTGGAATCCGGAGAACCTGAGCAACCGCGCCACACGGGCGATCAAGCAGGCCGTGCCCGAGATCGCCATCATGACGGATGTCGCGCTCGATCCCTATTCCGACACCGGCCATGACGGCTTCGTCGTGGATGGCGAGATCGTCAATGACGAGACGGTCGAGGCGCTGGTCAGGCAAGCCTTGTCACAGGCCGAGGCAGGCGTCGATATCATCGGACCCTCGGACATGATGGATGGCCGTATCGGCGCGCTGCGCGAGGCGCTGGAGGCGGCGGGGCACAAGAACACCCTGCTGCTGAGCTATGCCGCCAAGTATGCCTCCGCCTTCTACGGCCCCTTCCGCGACGCCGTCGGCGCTTCCGGCGCGCTCAAGGGCGACAAGAAGACCTACCAGATGGACCCGGCCAATTCCGACGAGGCGCTGGCCTGCGTGGCACGCGACCTCTCCGAGGGCGCGGACATGGTGATGGTCAAGCCCGGCATGCCCTATCTCGACATCTGCACCCGCGTGAAGGAGAGCTTCGGCGCACCGACCTATGCCTACCAGGTGAGCGGCGAATACGCGATGATCAGGGCCGCGGCGCAGAACGGCTGGATCGACGGCGACAAGGCCATGGTCGAAAGCCTCATGTGCTTCAAGCGCGCGGGCTGCGACGGCATCCTGACCTATTTCGCCCCCGAGGTGGCCCGCGCACTGGCATGAGGCGCAGCGCAGCGGCTTTCCGCCTCCCGGCCCGGAGCGGGCAATTGCCCGCGTGACAGGCGCGCGCAAAACGGGTATGATTAAGGGAACGACCGGGACAACCCGGCGTCTCATAACAGGCAACACGGCAGTGACATCATGACAAAGCTATCACGCAGGACATTTGCGTTCTCCGGCCTCGCAAGCGCGGGCTTCCTCGCCGGCTGCGGCAACGGCATCGGCTCAAACGGCGGCGCGGCGATCGACGCACGCGTCGACCAGACGCTTGATGTCCTCTACTCCAGCTACCCCGCCACACGGGACCTTGCGGACAAGTCGGTCGGCATGCTGGTCATGCCGCTGATCACCGAGGCCGGTTTCGGCTTTGGCGGCAGCTACGGGCGCGGTGCGCTTCAGGTGGGCGGCACCTCCGTCGATTACTACTCGGCCACGAAGGGCAGCTTCGGCCTCCAGATCGGCGCGCAGCAATATGCCCATGTGCTCTTCTTCATGACGGAAGACGCGCTGATGGATTTCCGCCGCTCGAGCGGCTGGGCCGCCGGCGCGGACGTGAAATATGTCTTCCGCGACGACGCCGAGAACATCCGCGCGGAAACCACGACAGCGACAGCCCCCGTGCTCGCCGTGATCTTCGGCCAGGCCGGCCTCCATATCGGGGCGACGCTCGATGGCGTGAAATACTCGCGGATCATTCCCTGAGAACACCGGGCCGCGGGTTTTCTCCCTCCCGCAACTGGCCCTTGACCTCCCGCCCCGGCATATCGGGGCGGGCTTTTTCTGTTGATCCTCGCAGGCAATCAAAGGTCTGCTTGGTGGAGGAAACGGCTGTTTGTCTTGCCCTGCTGAATGACGGCTTTCAGCCTCGGAGCGGACGCTGGACGGCCCCTCGCCAGACCGCGGGATGGCGACCATACGATTGTTCAGACGCACTTTATGCCAGCCAAATCCGAAATAGACCTGATCGAAGCACCCAGCCTCACCAAATCGCCAGCCCGGGGGGCGGTCTGGCCCACTCTCGGCAGAATTGGCTTTGCCAATTCGCCTGCCGG
>JAWLEL010000327.1:0-3428 GCA_041686165.1 Lentibacter sp. | reverse complement strand
ATCGGGCGCGTCGACCACCCATGACTTCGCGATGTAACGCGGTGTCATCCAGGGCTCGACCTTTTGTGCCTGATGGGCCGGCTCCATCCAGTAGAGCGTTTTGCGTGCAAGATTGGCAGCAAAGACGAGCATCACGAGGATAAAACAGGCCAGAATGATACTCAGGACGGGATGTTGCCGCGTCATCTTCGCGACCCGGGTCATCACACCAATTCACGCATGCCGGCGGTGATGCCATCGAGGGTCATCGGGACCATGCGGTTTTCAAAGATTTCCTGGATCATCGAGATCGAATGGGTATAGCCCCAGTATTTTTCGGGAACGGGGTTGATCCAGATATTGTTTGGCCATTGTTCACGCGCGCGCTCGAGCCAGACATGGCCGGCTTCCTTGTTCCAGTGCTCGTTGGCGCCGCCGGGATAGGCGATCTCATAGGGAGACATGGAGGCGTCTCCCACGAAAATGCACTTGTAGTCAGGGCCGTAGGTGCGCATCACCTCCCATGTGGGCGTCTGCTCGCGCCAGCGGCGCGCATTATCACGCCAGACGCCTTCGTAGAGACAGTTGTGGAAGTAGTAATACTCCATGTGCTTGAACTCGGAGCGGGCCGCCGAGAAAAGCTCTTCCACGAGTTTGATATGCGGGTCCATCGAGCCGCCGACGTCAAGAAAGAGCAGAACCTTGACGGCATTGCGCCGTTCTGGGCGGGTTTTCACATCGAGGTAGCCGTGCTCGGCCGTGGCGCGGATCGTGCCGTCGAGATCAAGCTCGTCATGCGCCCCGTCGCGTGCCCATGAGCGCAGACGCTTGAGCGCGACCTTGATGTTGCGGGTGCCCAGCTCGACATCGCCGTCGAGGTTCTTGAAATCGCGCTTGTCCCAGACTTTCACCGCGCGTTGGTGGCGGCTTTCCTTCTGACCGATCCGGACGCCCTCGGGATTGTAGCCATAGGCCCCGAAAGGCGATGTGCCGGCGGTGCCGATCCACTTGTTCCCGCCCTGGTGGCGGCTTTCCTGCTCCTCAAGGCGTTTCTTGAGTGTTTCCATGAGCTTGTCGAAGCCACCGAGGGCCTCGATTTCCGCGCGTTCTTCCTCGGACAAGTGCTTTTCGGCGAGCTTCTCGAGCCAGTCTCCGGGGATGTCGACGGCCTCGAGTACCTGCCCCAGCTCAATGTCATCGAGGCCCTTGAATGTCGCGGCAAAGGCGCGGTCGAAACGGTCGAGGTGGCGCTCGTCCTTGACCATGGCTGCGCGGGCGAGATAGTAGAATCCCTCGATGTCATAGGTGACAAGGCCCGCTTTCACGGCTTCCAGGAATGTCAGGTATTCTCGCAAGGAGACGGGTATACTCGCGTCCCGCAGGTTCTCGAAGAAGGGCAGGAACATCGCGGCAGCCCTACATGAAGCGGATTAGCGCAATATTGACGAAGAGGGCGACGATGCCGAGGATAAGTGCGAAAACTGCGGCGTGTTGCGCCATGTCGAGCCTGTTTCCGCCGCGCTTGTGCGCGTAGAACGCGCCGATCAAGGCGCCCACAAGAATTGATATTGTCACGAGCATGAGTGTTTGTCCGCTCTCTTCCGTTGATTTTAGCCGCGTTGGCCTCGTCTCGGACTGAGCGTGGAAATTTCGCGCATCTTCGCGCGCACGGCCCATTCCGAACCGAAGCCGTAACGCGCCCAGCCAAGACTGTCCAGCCTGACAAGCTTTGCTTCGGAGGAACGTCCGGTCAATTCGAGCGCCTCGGCGCGCAGCATCATCAAGGTGCTGAGCAGCGCCGCGTTCTCATGCGCCTCGGCCACATGAATGGCCGGGTTGACCAGTGCGAGTGCGCGGGTGCCGTTGCCCTGACCGAGCGCATGGGAGGCGAGCTGCGAGGCGACATGGGCGCGGTGTAACCTGGTGCCGGACTGGCGCGCATAGAACTGGTCGGCCGCCTGAAAATGGCGCAGGGCCTCTTCAGGGTCGGTTTGTGTCATGATGCGGCCCATCGCATAATGGGCAAAGGCGCGGCGATGGTCCTGCCAGCCGAAGCTGCGCGAGACGTCGAGCGCCTTCTGCGCGGCCCGGTGGCGCTTGGTTATGCTGGTGTCGGGGCCAAGGGCTGTCTGGACCGCGCTGATGTAGGCGCGTGGGGTCGGACTAGCGCGCGTGGGCGGGAGGGTCTCGCCTTTTGGATTCAGTCGGGCCAGAACGCCTGGCAGAACCGCGGCGACCTGGCGCTTGCTCATGCCGGTGCGCAGCTCAGGGGCGTAAAAGGCGCGCAGAACCAGCATGTCGAATCCTGTGAGCACGGCATGGATGTTGTCGTCGTTGAAGACGCTGTCAGGTAGGCGATAGAGATCGTTGAGCGGGCCGATGGCCTGGGCCAGCTCCTCGTGCAGACAATCACGCACCTCTTGGGGGCTGGAATCGTTGGGCACGAAGACGGCGAGCTTGTCGCGGCGGTGGAGCTGGGCCCAGTTTGTCCGGGCGCTGCGCCGCGCGCTGCGATACTCGCTTATATCTGAGATATTGGGCACGACGAAACAGGCCGCATGCGGGAGGTTCTTGCGGATTTCAGAGCGGCTGACGGCCTGAACGGTTATGTTCGCGTCCGGGCTCTTTGTCAGGCTGACGTCAATCTGGGCCTCATTTTGAAGCCGATAGACAAGGCGAGTCAGGTCCGGCAGGAGGGTTGAGGACGGGCTGCCCGAAACGCGGATGCTGATCGGGCCTTCGAAACGTGTCAGAACCGGGAGCTCTCGACCGGACTCAAGCTGGAATGCGAGTTCGAGAAAGTCACGCGCGATGTCGCTATTGGATCGGGTAGGCGCTTGGGCGGGCGTGACATTGAAGGATTTGAGCTGGGGCAGACCGAGGCTGGATTCCTCGATGAAGCCGCGTGACGCCGTGTCAGAAACGTGGCCGGGCATACACCCCACGAGCGTCAGGAAAACCGGCAACAGAACCTTGCGCATCACTTGGCCTCCATCAACGACACCGTGATGGCACCAATGTCGGCCCGATGGGAGCGCTTTGCATGAAATCCCGCAACAGTGAAAGGCGCCGAAAGACGCGGTTCACACGTAGGCATTAGGATTGACATGATCAGGTTCTGCCTTGGTCTAATTGTCTCCACGCGAACGTGTCGCCGCCCTTCGTGACTTCGTTATGGGTGAAATGAGGCAAAAAAGTGGCCTTTGGGTCGTGCAGCGACAGGCGCGCTGTGGATATCATCAATTACCCAGCGAATACAGATGGTTGTAGAGGGATATTTGCGCAAAACTTCAGCATGATACTTGGGGCTGGTCCAGGTCTGAGCCGTGGAAAGACAAGCTCAAACCGTATCGCGGCCTTGCGGCTTCCAGCGACGGTGTATCCAGAACCACTGCTCGGGATGGGCCCGGACGAGGCTTTCAAGCCCGTCATTGACCGCCTGGGTCATG
>JAWLEL010000326.1:0-3431 GCA_041686165.1 Lentibacter sp. | reverse complement strand
CGGCTCCTCGCCGTCGGCCTGCCGCTCTGGCTCGCGCCGCTCGGCCTCTCGCTTCTGCTCGGGGCAAGCTTCTACACGCAGCTCGCCAGCTATTTCGCACAGCTCGCGCTTCTCAGCTTCGGCGGCGCCTACGCGCTCCTCGGCTGGATGACGCAGACCGTCGTGCAGGACCACGGCTGGATCACCACCGCCCAGATGATTGATGCGCTGGGCCTTGCCGAGACCACACCTGGCCCGCTGATCCTCGTGACACAATTCGTCGGCCATCTCGCCGGGCATGGCCAAGGCGGTTTTCCCGGAGCGATTCTCGCCGGGCTGATGGTCCTCTGGATGGTCTTTACGCCCTGCTTTTTCTACATTTTCATCGGTGCGCCCTACCTGGAGCGGCTCATGGCCCTGCCCCGTCTCGCCGCCGCGCTGAAGGGTGTCACCGCCGCTGTCACCGGCGTCATAGCCAGCCTTGCGCTCTGGTTCGCGCTGACGGTGCTCTGGACGGGATCGGCGCTCGATCCGGCGGCGCTTGCACTGGTTTTCACCGGCGCCGCGCTCGCCTGGGCCACGCGTGGCAATCTGCTGGTGCTCGTGCTCGGCAACGGCGCACTCGCCTGGCTGCTGGGCTCAATCCTGCCAATCTGAGACGAATCGGCCTTTTGTTTTTCTTCAAAGCGATTATTCTGATGCCATACGCCAAGGGGGCCACGTGATGTCGGACAAGATCGACTACGGCACATTGATGCACGATGCGATGCGAAGCCTCATTCGCAAGGTCCTGACCGATGTGTCCGAAAACGGCCTTCCAGGCGCGCATCACTTCTTCATCACCTTCGACACCCGCCATGAAGACGCCGAGCTGGCAGACTGGCTGCGCGAGCGTTACCCGGCGGAGATGACCATCGTGATCCAGCACTGGTTCGAAGGGCTCGACGTGGGCGAGGACGGATTTTCCGTCACACTCAACTTCGGCGATGCGCCCGAGCCGCTCCATGTCCCCTATGACGCGATCCAGACCTTCGTCGACCCGTCCGTCGAATTCGGACTGCGCTTCGAGACAAGCGACAACGATGACGAGGAGGAAAGCCACCTCACGGAGTTGAAAGAGGACGCGCCGGACGATGTCCCGGAGGCTCCCATGGAAGAAGAGGCCGAGCCTGCACCGCGTCAGGCCGATGTGGTCAGCCTCGACCAGTTTCGCAAATAGCCCCGCTCCAGCGCCGTTAGGGCTATCAGGCATTGCCCCCCGGCAGGTGCGCTAGTATTCCGCTCGCGACAGACCAAGACAGGAGTCCGACATGGCCGATACGCGCACCGAAACCGACAGCTTCGGACCGCTCGAAGTTCCTTCCGAGAAATACTGGGGCGCGCAGACGCAGCGCTCGATCATGAACTTCCCCATCGGCTGGGAACGCCAGCCCACGGCCATCGTCCGCGCGCTCGGCGTGATCAAGAAAGCCTGCGCCATGGCCAACAAGCAAAGCGGCGCGCTCGAGGCCAAACTGGCCGATGCGATCATCGAGGCCGCCGGCGAGGTGATCGACGGCAAGTTCGATGACAATTTCCCGCTCGTCGTCTGGCAGACGGGCTCCGGCACCCAGTCGAACATGAACTCCAACGAGGTCATCGCCAACCGCGCGATCGAGATACTGGGCGGCGAGATCGGCTCGAAAGACCCGGTGCACCCGAACGATCACTGCAACATGGGCCAGTCTTCGAACGACACTTTCCCGACGGCCATGCATATCGCCACCGCCATGATGGTCCGCGATGTGCTGATGCCCGGTCTCGAAAAGCTGGCCGCCGGGCTTGAGCAGAAGTCAGGCGAGTTCAAGGATATCATCAAGATCGGCCGCACCCACACGCAGGACGCCACCCCGCTGACCCTGGGCCAGGAATTCTCCGGCTACGCACACCAGGTCAGACAGGGAATCGCCCGCGTCGAAGCCTGCCTGCCCGGCATCCATGAGCTGGCGCAGGGCGGCACGGCCGTTGGCACCGGCCTGAACACGACAAAAGGCTGGGGCGAGACCGTCGCCGCCAACATGGCCGAGATCACCGGCCTGCCCTTCGTCACCGCGCCCAACAAGTTCGAAGCGCTGGCCGCCCATGACGCCATGGTCTTCATGTCGGGCGCGCTCTCGACGGTGGCGGGCAGCTGCTACAAGATCGCCAACGACATCCGCTTCCTCGGCTCCGGCCCCCGCTCCGGCCTCGGCGAGCTGATCCTGCCCGAGAACGAGCCGGGAAGCTCGATCATGCCGGGCAAGGTCAACCCGACACAGGCCGAGGCGCTCACGCAGGTCGCGGCGCATGTCATGGGCAATGACGCGGCGATCAAGTTCGCAGGCTCCCAGGGCCATTTCGAACTCAACGTCTACAACCCGATGATGAGCTACAACCTGCTGCAATCCATCCAGCTTCTGGGCGACGCGGCGGACAGCTTCACCGAGCGCATGCTGCTCGGCATCAAAGCCAACGAGCCGCGCATCGACAAGCTGATGAAGGAAAGCCTCATGCTGGTCACGGCGCTGGCGCCGACCATCGGCTATGACAACGCCACGAAGGTCGCCAAGACCGCGCACAAGAACGGCACCACCCTCAAGGAAGAGGCCATCGCGCTCGGCTTTGTAGATGCCGAAACCTTCGAAAAGGTCGTCCGCCCCGAGCAGATGATCGGGCCGAAAGAGTGATGGCAAAGCCGGTCAACCTGAACCGGTTTCGCAAGCAAAAGGCGCGGGCCGCAGACAAGGCCCGCGCCGATGAGAACGCAGCGCGGTTCGGACGCACCAAGGCGCAGAAAGAGCTTGAGAAAGCCCGCTCGCAGAAAGCCGCAAGAGAGCTTGACGGAAAAGAGCGCGACGCATGAGCCGCCCCGTGAAACACTCGCTGACGCTGCGGGGCCACCGCACCTCCGTGAGCCTCGAAGACGAGTTCTGGACCGCCTTCCGCGAGATCGCCGCCGCCGAGGGGCGCCCCATAAACGAGCTTGCCGCCGAGATCGACGAGGCGCGCGGCACGACAAGCGGCCTCGCCTCGGCGATCCGGCTCTACGTGCTGGCGCATTACCGCGGTTAGGTGGATGTTAACCTTGATCGACGTATCAAAGCCTCATGACTGTTCCCGCACCTCTCTCGACAGATGCATGGCTTGAACACCTGTTCAGCTCCAAAGCCGCATGCACCGGAGCGATCATCCGCCGAAAATCCCGCGATATCGAGCGCTATGTGGGCAAGGAGCGATTTCTGAGGGAGCTCGAACGCCGCGGCTACCACGCCGTGGAAAACGCGGGCCAGATCGTGATCTTCTGCAACCAGGAGCAAATCCGCATCCTTCAATAACCGTTTTCTTGCAAGAAAACGGTCCGGAATTTTGCAAAATTCCGGCTAGAGGCCCCGCCGCGACACCTTGAGCCAGATCCCGTCCTTGGCGCGCACCGT
>JAWLEL010000325.1:0-3434 GCA_041686165.1 Lentibacter sp. | reverse complement strand
GGGATGTCGCCCTTGCGGCTCTGGAACACCGTCCATTCATGGCCGTGGCGCGGGTTCGATGTTTCGAACAGCAGGTAGCGCGCCTTGGTGGCCATCAGCGTGTCGAACATCTTCTCCATGGGGATGTCGCAGACATGCGGGCCTTCGTAGTTGCCCCAGCAGATATGCACGCGGACCTTCTCGGCGGGCACATCGGCCAGCGCGTGGTTGAGCGCCTCGACATGGGAATTGGCAATCTTGAGGAACTCGGCGTCGCTGAGATCGTTGAAGAGCATGTGGCGGCTCAGCGCCAGGTCGGGGCAATCGAGTTGCAGATCGAGGCCGGAGGCGACGATGGTTTCGTATTCTTCCTTCATCGCATCGGCCAAAGCGGCGAGATAGGCCTCGCGCGTCGGGTAATGATCGTTTTGCAGGAAAAGCGAGATCACGCCGGGGGAGGCGGCGTTCATGAAGCCGCGCTCCGCCCCGTGCTCTGCCATCGCATGTTGCAAGTTGGCGATGTCCTTTTGCAGCTCGCCCTGACCTTTCGATTTCACGGCACCCACGCACATCGGCCGGGCATATTGCGGCGTGCCGCCGTCATCGGCCAGCCGTTTGAGAAAGCTGGGAAACTTCGCAAGGTCGGCAGGCGGGTTGCGCGGGCTGTCGCCGTCAAAGCCGGTGTAGCGGTCCTTGACGTAGGTGGCATAACTGATCTTCGATGTTTCGCCATCGGAAACAATGTCGATCCCGGCGTCTTTTTGTTTCTTCACCGTTTCGGACACGGCTGCCGTCATGCAGGCGTCGAAGGCCGCCGCGTCATACGCCTTGCCATGCTCGCGGGCGAAGATGAAATCGACGACCTTCTGTGTGCGCGGCAGGGAACCGACATGGGTGGTTTTGATCTTGGTCATCCGGGGGCCTCATGCTGTTTCGTGGTGCGGGCAAGCCGGTGGTGCGCGGCTTGCCCGGGGGTCTATGTCAGCCCTTCCAGGTCGGCCCGGCGGGATCGTCCGTGCCGACGATGTGATAGAGCGCGGCCTCGCCGGTCATGGACGGCACGGCGGAATGCGCCAGGTTCTCGGGCACCGACATGGTGTCTCCCGGAGCCAGCACGGCGCTGCCGCCGTCCCAGTCGACCTGCCAATGCCCCTTGACCGGCATCAGCACGGAGGGGCGGTCATGGCTGTGCATCTCCGGCGTTGCGCTTTCACGGGTGAGGAAATCCACCTCGAAGCCGGGCTTGTCGCGCAGCAGGCCGGTCTCGCCGATCACCTTGCAGGGCGTCTTGTCGGCCAGCGCGACCATGTCCCAATAGCGCGCGACGTGGTTCGGCAGAACCTCAGCGGTGCTGGGTTCGGGGCGCTTGGCCAGCTCTTCGTCGGACATGAGCGGCATAGGCTTCACGCCTTCGGGCAGCGCCTCACCCTTCTTGGTGTCATAGAGCTTGCCGGTCTCGGCGAGCACGAGGCCATGATCGGCGGCTTCCTCGATGACCTGCGGCGCCCACATGACGCCGCCGCCGGCATCGTCGCCGCCGAGGATGGCCATGATCATCCCGTAGTCCGTGCCGATGTTCTCGAAGCCGCGAAAGACACCCGTGGGGATGTTGAAGATATCGCCCGGCTCCAGCGTGACCTCGCCCGCCGTGCCCCAGCGGCCCCAGAAGAACCGCCAGCGCCCCGAGAGCACGAAGAACGCCTCTGCGGTGTTGTGATCGTGCAGGGAGTTGCGCACGCGCGGCGGCTGCCCGGCCGCGCCGATGTTGAAGCCGTGTTCGATGTTGATATGGACGTGCTGATCGGGGGATTCGGAGACCCCGCCGCCGATGATCGTGAAGTTTTCCTTCTGGTCCGAGCCCGGCGTATGGGCGTCGATGAAGGCGGTCTTGCAGGGTTGCAGCTCGCCGTAGCGAACGATGCGGGTTTCCATCTCTTGCGGTGTCATGTCGTTGGTCCTTTCGGGATTGGTTTTCTGAAGTCTCGGAGTTCAGAAAACGCAGCCCGGCGGGTGCGGGTTCAGCCGCTCGGCCCGCCGCGCCTGAAGCAGCATGTGCAGCCGCCGTATGGCCTCGGATTGGCGCATCAGAGCGCCCCCGTTTGCAGCAGGATCTGCTTCCAGACCGATGTTTCGTCAAAAAGCGTCCATTCGCGGCGCAGCTTGATCTGCCCGGTGATCAGCTCCCCCCATTCGGCCTGGGAAATCCCCAGCAGGTAGACCTCGGCCCCGGTCGGCGCGCCGAAGGCCCCCCAGCCCGAATGCGTGCCATGCAGGGACCAGCGGATCGCGGAGCGCGGCGGCATGTTCGGGTCGTCCCGGCCGATCTGGTGGTCGATGGAGAAGGTTGCATCGGGGAAGGCCGCGCGCAGCCCCATCCAGAAGCCGTCGGCGGCGGCCCAGCCATGGCCCGTCTCGCCGCCGGGGTATTCCACCTGGGCCGCGCGGTCATACTCGGCCTCGATCGCCGCCATGTCAGCGCCCATGATCCGGCCCAGCAACTCGGCGTGGCGCTGGCCCCAGGCGTTGTCATTGCCCCGGCCCTTGTAGGGGCCGGGGGTGTCCGTCTCCGGCGTGAGCGGCTTGATGCAGGCCTCCGGCCCGCCCTCCCGCGCGATCATCTCGCGCGCGTAGTCCTTCGGCTCCCAGCCGATCTGTTTCACGATCGCGGTCTGGTCGCGGATCAGCCATTCGTCGTCGATGGCGTTGTCCTTGGCGTGGCAATCGGCGAGGATGCGGTATTGCAGCTTCGCCCCCGAAGCTGCGCCATAGACACCGTCGCGCGCGTGGGTGGCGGTCGAGAGGATGCGATGGCTGGACAACATCCCCGCCTCGGGCGTGCCCGACCAGATCACGTCCTCGCCCAGCAACTGCCTGTCGGGAAACTCGGCCAGCGTCGCCATCGTCGCCGCGATGACGCCACGGTTGCCCACCACGACAGAGGCCGGCGTGCGCACGACGATGTCGGGCGCGTAGTAATCATGCAGCGTGGCGATGCCGCGATCTTCCCAGATCTCCTTGGTGATGCCGATGATATAGTCGGGAAAATCCGCGAATTTCGGGTCGAACCCTTTCATTTTGGCCATCCTTCGGGAATGCGGGCCGAGCTGCGCAGGATCAGCTCACCCTCGATTTCGATCTGTCTCGGGGCGGTGCCCGGGGTCTCGATCTGCGCCAGCATGGTCGAGACGGTGGCATTGACCATCCTGTTCACCGGCTGGCGGATCGTCGTCAGGTCAAAGGCCGCCCAGGCCGCCAGCGGAACGTCGTCATAGCCGACGACGGAGATGTCCTGCCCGGGCACCAGCCCGGCTTCGCGCAGCACGTCGATGACCGCGAAGGCCATGTGATCGTTGCCCACGAAGATCGCGTCGGGAATTTCCGCACCGCTGATGAGCTTGCGTGCGCAGTCCATGGCGATCTCTCGCTTGTACATGCCGTCGAACAGGGCAAAAGGC
>JAWLEL010000324.1:0-3479 GCA_041686165.1 Lentibacter sp. | reverse complement strand
CAAGTGCCAGATCACCCCGTCCTACGGCGAGTTCTCCAAGCATGGCGTGACCGTGCATGAGGATGCGCTCTCGGAGTGGAACGCCGTCGAGGAGCGCTACGATCAGAAGCGCGGCCTGGCCAAGGGCCGCCGCCTGGGCTGTCAGGCCACGGTGCAGCGCGACGTGGTGATCGACGTGCCGCCTGAAAGCCAGGTTCACAAGCAGGTGGTTCGCAAGCGTGCAGAGGCCCGCGACATCGTGATGAGCCCCTCTGTGCGCATCCACTTCGTCGAGGTCGAAGAGCCCGACATGCACGAACCCTCGGGCGATCTCGAACGCCTGCGCGCCGCGCTCAAGGCCCAGTGGGATGTGGATGTGACACGCTGCGATCCACATATGCTGTCCAGCCTGCAGCAAGCCCTGCGCAAGGGCGGCTGGAAGGTCACCGTGGCCATTCACGAAGGAGATGCCCAAAACGCCGCCTCGATCATGCAGGTCTGGCCGGGCTTCTACGAAGGCTCGGTCTACGGCCTCGCCGTCGACCTCGGCTCGACGACGATCGCCGCCCACCTTTGCGATTTGCAATCGGGCGATGTGATCGCCTCCTCGGGTGTGATGAACCCGCAGATCCGCTTCGGCGAAGACCTGATGAGCCGCGTGAGCTATTCGATGATGAACGAGGGCGGCGCTCGGGAGATGACGGATGCCGTGCGCGCGGGCATGAACACCTTGTTCGAGCAGATCGCCTCGGAAGCCGGGATAGAGCGCGGCGAGATCCTCGATGCGGTCTTCGTGTGCAACCCGGTGATGCATCACCTTTTCCTTGGCATCGACCCCTTCGAGCTGGGCCAGGCCCCATTCGCGCTGGCCACCTCCGACGCGCTGCGCCTTTCCGCCTCCGATCTCGGTCTGAGCCTGCACCCCTCGGCGCGGGCCTACATCCTGCCCTGCATCGCGGGCCATGTCGGGGCTGATGCAGCTGCCGTTGCGCTCTCCGAGGCGCCGGACAAGTCGGAGGACCTCGTGCTGGTCGTCGACGTGGGCACCAACGCCGAGATATTGCTTGGAAACAAGGAGAAAGTACTCGCCTGCTCTTCCCCCACGGGCCCCGCCTTCGAGGGCGCGCAGATCAGCTCGGGCCAGCGCGCGGCGCCGGGTGCCATCGAGCGCCTCGAGATTGATCCGGTGACGAAAGAACCCCGCTTCCGTGTCATCGGCTGCGAGCTGTGGTCCGACGAGGAGGGCTTCACTGAGGCTGTCGCCGCAACGGGCATCACAGGCATCTGCGGTTCGGGGATCATCGAGGCCATCGCCGAGATGCGCATGGCAGGGATCGTCGATGCCTCCGGGCTCATCGGCTCCAAGGACCAGGTCGGCTCCGCGCGCTGCATCGTCGACGGGCGCACGAATGCCTATCTCGTATGGGACGGGACAGCGGAAGGTGGCCCGAGGATCACCGTCACCAACCCCGACATCCGCGCGATCCAGATGGCCAAGGCCGCGCTCTATTCGGGCGCCCGGCTGCTCATGGACAAGTTCGGCGTCGACAAGGTGGACCGAGTCGTGCTCGCCGGGGCCTTTGGCGCCCATATTTCGCCCAAACATGCGATGGTGCTTGGCATGATCCCCGACTGCCCTCTCGACAGGGTCACATCCGCGGGCAACGCCGCCGGGACAGGGGCTCGCATCGCCTTGCTCAACACGGCCGCACGCAGCGAAATCGAGGAAACGGTGCGCCGTATCGTCAAGATCGAGACAGCCGTCGAGCCACGCTTCCAGGAGCATTTCGTGAATGCTTCGGCAATCCCCAATTCCGCCGAGCCCTTCCCGATCCTCGGCAGCGTGGTCTCCTTGCCGGAGGTGAGCTTCAACACCGGCGGCGGCGAGGCCAGCAGCGGACGGCGGCGCAGACGTCGCACCTGAAGCTTGTTCGATGCGCCCCCATCGGGCAAGCTGACCCAAAAGGCCGGGCCCATGTCGCGCAGCAGTTTCATCACCATACTCACCCTGCTCGCGGGGCTCATGGTCTTCACCGCCCTGCGCATCGGCATGCCGGATTTACTGGGTGTCGATGCGGTCTCGGCCGATTACATGATCTTTCACCAAGTGGGCGAGCTCTCCCGGCTTGGCCGTGCCAGCGAAGCCTATGACGAGGCTGCCTTCAGGGCCTTTCAGAATGAGCGTACGGGCAGCTCCGTCTTCATGACATGGACCTATCCACCACATTTCAACCTGGCGCTGCATCCCTTCGCCTTCCTTCCGCCTGCGCTCGGGTATCTCCTCTTCACCGGACTCAGCTTCACACTCTTTCTCTGGGCGATGTTCCGCCTTGCTCCCCGGGCCGCGCGCCCGGTGATCCTGCTCTGCCTGCCGGCAATCACGATAAATCTGCTCACAGGCCAGAACGGGTTTCTCACGGCGGCGCTCATTGCGCTCACCTGTCACTTTGCGCTCACGCGCGCACCTGCCGCGGGCGGCCTGACGCTGGGCCTGCTGACCTACAAGCCCCATCTCGGCCTCGGCCTCGGGCTCGCTGCGCTTCTGCGCGGGGGCGTAAGGCTCTGGGGAACAGCTCTCCTGGTCCTCGCCCTGCTGATCCTGATTGCAACCCTCGCCTATGGTTCTCTCATCTGGCAGGCGCTTGCGGCGAGCATCGAGACATCGGGGGATCTGCTGGCCAGCGCCCGCTACAAGCTCGAACGCATGAGCACCGTCTTTGCGCTCACGGCCTCGCTCGGACTCGCCCCACCCCTCGCGATGCTGCTTCAAATGCTCGCGGCGCTGGCCTGCCTCGGTCTGGTGGCCTTCGCTGCCCTGCGCGGATGGGCGCTGGCTTCCGTGCTCTGCCTCGGCATCCTCTCGGGCACGATGACCAGCCCCTACGCCTATGACTACGATCTCTGCCTGCTGGCCCCGGCGCTGGCGCTGGCCTGGCCGCAGGTCCGAACAACCCTCTCCAAGCCAGCCCAGGCCCTGCTCGGAGCCGGTATTTTGATCTCGGGCGGCTACGGCCTCGGCACGGTGATCTTCTCGGACGCGCTCAAAGCCGCCGAGATCACGCCGCCGTCGCTGGGCGGGATCGGCCTGCTGGCGGCCCTCGCGCTCATCGTGACAGCCCTCGCCCGCGCCGAACGCACTTGACCCGCCCCGCCCCGCGCTCTATCTCGACTGGCACGGCGGGTGTAGCTCAATGGTAGAGCAGTAGCTTCCCAAGCTAACGACGAGGGTTCGATTCCCTTCACCCGCTCCAGGTCTCTTTGTCCAAAAACCTGATCGCGGCGCGATCACGCCCTGTTACAAACCAATCACGATATCCGCGCGCAGGCCGCCCAGCTCGGCGCTTTCTCCGAGCCGCAGCATGCCGCCATGCGCCCGCGCCACGTCCATGGCGATGGACAGGCCAAGGCCCACACCCGAGCCCTTGTTCTGGTTGCGCGCCTCATCGAGCCGCGTGAAGGGCCGCATCGCCTCCTCGCGCGCCTCGGGGGCGATTCCCGGC
>JAWLEL010000323.1:0-3483 GCA_041686165.1 Lentibacter sp. | reverse complement strand
CTTACGACGGAACCGACGCCAGCAAACTCCGCGCAGTCGACACTGCAAGGGAACTTGCCGGAAGCTCCGGATCAGGTTGACTCTTTCTCACCCTCGGAGCGGCGCAAACCAGAGCTCATTTCTCGCCGAGCACGTTTTCCTTGAAGGCGGTTTCGAACTCGGCCTGTTTCTCGGGGCCGGCCTCGGTCTGGTATTTCGCCTTCCACTCGCTCATGGGCATACCGTAGAAGATCTCGCGCGCCTCCTCCTTGCCCATCTCGATGCCGCGTTCGTTGGCGGCCTCCTGATACCAGCGGCTCAGGCAGTTGCGGCAGAAGCCGGTGAGAGTCATCATGTCGATGTTTTGCACGTCGGGCCGCTTTTCCATCAGATGCTCGCGCAGGGTGCGGAAGGCGGCGGCTTCGAGCTCGATGCGTGTTTGATCGTCCATTTCAGGGCTCCTTTTCCAGTGTTGCGGCCAGCGCCTGAGTGAGAACGGGCGCGAGGCGTCTGGCCCACTCGGCCTGTTGCTCGGGCGTGGCGATGAGATCGTTCCTGACCTCTATCAAGGCATTGAGGCGGCCCTGCGCAATGGCATGCTTGTCGATCGTGTCGCCGGGCAGGTGACCGCCGTAGGGCTCGTTGCGGCCCACGCAGAGCGTGCTGTCATGGCTCAAGATGTCCAGAAGCGGGTCTGCGAGGCGGCGGTCCTTTGCATGCAGGACGCCGACATGCCAGGGGCGCGGCGGGCGTCCGGCGAGCTGTGGCGTGAAGCTGTGAACGGTGAGCAGGACGGGCGCGTCGCGGGCTGCCAGAAGGCCCGAGAGGGCCTCGTGATAGGGCCGGTAGCAACGCGCGAGACGCTCTTCGCGCTCGTCTGCGCCCGCGTGGCGATTGCCCGGGATGATCGTGCCGTCATAGAGGCGCATGAGCAGCGTCGGATCCTGCTCGCCCCTGTTCGGGTCGATCACGAGGCGCGAGAAGTTCGAGCAGATGACCGGCGCGTTCAGAAGCTCGCCGAGCTTGAGCGAAAGCCCCTTGGCGCCGACATCATAGGCGATGTGCCGGGTCATCTCGCCTGCGGGCAGATCGAGGGTGCCGCCGCCGACGAAGGGCGGGACGGTGTTCTCGGCGTGGTCGCAGCCGATCACCCAGGGCCCCTGCCTGTCCTCGCCCGTGATTTCATAGGGTTGATACGCGGTCAAACCTTGGTCCCTGTTCAAAGTTGCCCTGTTGTGCCCGCGTTACAATCGGGCGATAACGCCGAAGGCGCGGGCAGCGGCAGTCAATTCAGAAGGCAGAACATATGAGACGGCTCAGGAATGTAAAGATCGTGGCGACCTTGGGTCCGGCGTCGAACGACTACGCGATGATCAAGGCACTCCATGAAGCGGGCGCAGATGTCTTCCGGCTGAACATGTCCCACGGCAGCCATGACGAGATCAGGGAGCGCCACAGGATCATCCGCGAGATCGAACGCGAGCTTGAAAGCCCGATCGGTATCCTGGCCGATTTGCAGGGGCCGAAGCTGCGCGTGGGCGAATTTGGAAACGGCGAAGAGGAGCTCGAAGAGGGGCAGAGCTTCCGCTTCGATCTCGACGAGGCCGCGGGCGATTCGACCCGCGTGCAGCTTCCGCATCCGGAGATTTTCAAGGCGCTCGAGGTGGGCACGACGCTGCTCGTGAATGACGGCAAGATCAGGCTGGAGGTCAAATCATTCGGGGAGGACTTCGCCGATTGCACCGTCACCACGGGCGGGACGATCTCGAACCGCAAGGGCGTGAACGTGCCGGAGGTGGTTTTGCCGCTGGCCGCGCTCTCGGAGAAGGACCGGGCCGACCTCGAGTTCGTCTGCCAGCTCGGGGTCGACTGGGTGGCGCTGTCTTTCGTGCAGCGGGCCGAGGACGTGGAGGAGGCGCGTGCGCTTGTCGGCGGGCGCGCGGCGGTCCTCTCGAAGATCGAGAAGCCCACGGCGGTCAAGAGCTTCGAGAGCATCCTCGCGGCGTCGGACGGGATCATGGTCGCGCGGGGCGACCTGGGCGTGGAGCTGCCGGTGCAGAACGTGCCGCCCATCCAGAAACGCCTCGTGCGGCGCTGCCGCGCGGCGGCCAAGCCCGTGATCGTGGCAACGCAGATGCTGGAGTCGATGATCGAGAGCCCGATGCCGACGCGGGCCGAGGTTTCGGACGTGGCCACGGCGATCTACGAGGGGGCGGATGCGATCATGCTGTCAGCCGAGTCGGCGGCAGGGGACTACCCTGTCGAAGCCGTCACGACGATGGACAACGTGGCCATCGAGGTGGAGGACGATCCGACCTATACCGAGATCATCGAGGCCTCGCGCGTGGCCAGGCGCGAGAGCGTGGCCGACGGGATCGTCGCTGCGGCACGGGAGATCGCCGAAACGACCGACATCAAGGCGATCTGCTGTTTCACGCAGTCGGGTACGACGGCTCTGCTGACGGCGCGGGAGCGGCCGCGCGTTCCGATCATAGCCATGACAAGCCTGCGCGGGACGGCGCGGCGGCTGGCGCTCAGCTGGGGCACGAACTGCATCATGACGGGCGAGCTGCAACGCTTCAAGCAAGCTGTCGTCAACGCGGCGCGTGCGGCGCAGAGTGCGGGCTATGCCGGGCCGGAGGACCAGATCGTCGTCACGGCGGGCGTTCCGTTCAACGTGCCGGGGACGACGAACATCCTGCGCGTTGCACCTTGTGATGAGCGTTTGATTTACGCCTCCGATCCGGAGTAGGCTGGCACCAGTCACTCAACAGTTGACGGAGCGCATATTGGACCATGATCTTTTCCTGGCTATCGGGTTGATCGTGGGGGTGTTTTCCGTGCCGGCCATCGTTTCCGCGATTGCCGACGGCAGAACGCCGCGCGTGGCCGCCATCGTGCTGGTCGCGGCCGGCGGGCTTGCGGCCTACGCGATCACGCAGAAGCCCGGCGGGTATACGATGGACCAGCTGCCGGATGTGATCGTCAATGTGATCGCGCGATTTATCAACTGAATACCCGCGTATAGCGACCAAACCCCTTGCAAAGCAGGTCAATGCGCCGTATACGCCGCTTTCGTCCGCGTGGCCGGCCGGAATGGCATGCCGAGTCGCGCGTTGGGACCGATCAAGACAGGAGACGGAAATGCCGAAGATGAAGACGAAATCGAGCTGCAAGAAGCGGTTCAAGGTCACGGCCAGCGGCCGTGTGAAAGCGGGTCAGGCCGGCAAGCGCCACGGCATGATCAAGCGCACCAACAAGTTCATCCGTGATGCCCGCGGCACCACAGTTCTCACCAAGGCTGACGAGCGTATCGTCAAGCCCATGATGCCCTATTCGCGCTAAGGAGAACTGAGACATGTCGAGAGTAAAAGGCGGAACAGTCACGCACGCGCGTCACAAGAAAGTCGTCAAGGCAGCGAAGGGCTATTATGGCCGTCGCAAGAACACCTTCAAGGTCGCGCGTCAGGCGGTCGACAAGGCCAACCAATATGCAACGCGGGA